>JBJEOX010000244.1:0-2016 GCA_051880935.1 Ruminococcus sp. | reverse complement strand
TGCTTGCTCATTGCACCCATCATACGCATATCAAGATTTTCGGGCTTCATACTCATTGTCATAGGTGTAACAATCGTACCCGGACAAATTGCGTTACAGCGAATGTACTTGTCTGCAAGAAGTAAAGCAGTGTGCTTTGTGATGCCGATAATTGCAGATTTTGTTGAAACATAAGCAGCACCGCCGCCACCGTTTACGCCTGCAACAGAAGCGACATTGACAATTGATGCACCCTCTTTCATATATTCAAGAGCCGCACGAATGCACTGCATTGTACCAATCTGGTTAATCGAAACGATTTTCTGAATTTCAACGTCGTCAAACCTGTCAATAGGAGCAAGACCTGTGTCAAGAACGCCTGCATTGTTTACGAGAATGTCAATTCCGCCGAACTTGTCCACAGCGGCTTTCATAAGATTTTTACAATCCTCGTCCTTTGAAATATCGGTGGAAACAGTGAGAACATTGCCGCCCTCGGCTTTGATTTTCTCTGCAACCTCGTCAAGCGCAGCCTGACGGCGGGCACTGATTACAACATTTGCACCGCTTTTTGCAAACAGCATAGCAGTTGCAGCGCCTACACCCGAATTGCCGCCTGTGATGACAGCAGTCTTACCGTTTAAGTTATTCATACAAAAAACCTCCGTTTGTTTATTTTTATTGACAACTAATTATATCACATATTTCTGCATATTTCAAGCGTGGTGTTTGTATTATGAATAAAAAAATATCTGTTAATTTCACAAGCTTTGTGATATAATACAAATCAAGCTAAAAAGGAGGGGATACCGTGGCATACAATGAGTTGATTAAAAATTTTTCAAAAGTCCGTGAATATATAAGCCAGTTCTTTATATACGGATTTAAAAGCAGAAACGAGTACGATGCAAAAAGCGCAAGGAGCTACGACAACGAGCGGAGAAGAATTGAAAGCTGGCTTGGCGAATATATGTCGTTTCGTCAGAATCCCGACGGCAAGAACGTCTTTTTCGCTGTTGACAGCCGTTGTATTCCGTCAAATCCTCTTTACAATGTTTTTAAGGCAAAAAGCTTTACTTCAAATGACATAACTCTGCATTTCTGTATTCTTGATATGCTTGTTGATTGTGACGGGCTTTCCGCAGGCGAGATTGCAGAAAAGCTTTCGGATGAATATTTCAGCGCATTTGACAACAGCCCCGAACCCGATTTGTCAACGATACGGAAAAAGCTTAAGGAATATGAAAAGCTCGGTATTCTCAAAAGCAGAAAACAGGGTAATCAGATTCTGTACAGCAGAAATGAGTCAGATGTTCAGCAAGACAAATGGAGCGACGCAATTAAATTTTTCTCTGAGGCTTCACCGCTCGGAGTAGTAGGCTCTTATCTTCTTGATAAGCAGGAAAAACCGGAAAATATTTTCAGTTTTAAGCATCACTACATACTGCACACGCTTGAAAGTGAAGTGCTTTATCCGTTGCTTTGTGCAATTACAGATGAGCTTACTGTAAGCCTTGAAGCTGTTTCGTCACGCAGTCAAAGAATTTCACAGCATAAAGCAGTACCTCTTGAAATCAGAATCAGCACACGCAGCGGCAGAAGATATCTGCTGTTTTGGCACGAAAAACTAAGACGAATGATGCTTTTCCGACTTGACAGCGTAAAGAGTGTAAAGCTTTTGGAAAAGGCAGAAAACATTGAAAAGCTCAGAGAAAGCGCAAAGCGTTTTGACAATCATCTCTGGGGAGCGTCAACAGGAAAGGACCGTTCTCTTGACCACGTTGAAATGACTGTTTATGTCGGAGAAAACGAGGAGTATATGATAAACAGGCTGGAACGTGAAAAGCGCAACGGAAAAATAATTCCTGTTGACAGCCACCGCTTTAAATTTGTTGCCGACGTTTATGACGCTGTTGAAATGCTCCCTTGGATTCGCACCTTCACTGGCAGAATTACAAAGCTTACGAGCACAAATCCAACGTTACTTGAAACCTTTAATGAAGATTTAAAAGCTATGCAGTTTATGTACGGGGGTGA
>JBJEOX010000243.1:0-10315 GCA_051880935.1 Ruminococcus sp. | reverse complement strand
CTCTCGGTAACGGCGGTCTCGGCAGACTCGCAGCCTGCTATCTCGACAGTGCCGCAACTCAGGAAGTTCCGCTCGACGGCTACGGCATCCGCTATAAATACGGTCTTTTCAAACAGCTTATCGAAGACGGCTATCAGGTCGAAGTTGCCGACAACTGGCAGAGATTTGAAGACCCCTGGTGCATCAGAAAAGAGGACGAGGCTGTAACAGTTTCCTTTAATGGTCAGACTGTTAAGGCTGTTCCTTACGATATGGCTGTTATCGGCTGTAAGACAGACAACATCAACACACTCCGCCTCTGGCAGGCTGAGGCTGTAAACGATTTCGACTTTACTGCTTTCAACAATACAGAGTACGACAAGGCTGTTAAGGAGAAGAACGACGCTGAGAACATCTCAAAGGTTCTTTATCCCAACGATAACAGATACGAGGGCAAGGTGCTCCGCTTAAAGCAGCAGTATTTCTTCTGCTCTGCTTCACTTCAGGACATTATGCGCCGCTACAATGCAAAGCACGGCAACGATTTCAGCTTCTTTGCAAAGGAAAACGCTATTCAGCTTAACGATACACATCCCGTATCCTGCGTTCCCGAGCTTGTAAGACTTCTTATGGCTGAGGGTCTTAACTTTGACGAGGCATTCGAAATCGCAAGAAAGACCTGCTCATACACTAACCACACAGTTTTAGGCGAGGCTCTTGAAAAGTGGCCCGCTGACCTTATGACTCAGGTTATCCCCGAAATTTATCACATCATTACTCTTATTGCCAACAAGTGTCAGGAAGAGCTTACTGCAAAGGGCGTTCCCGAAGAAATGAAGGCTAAAATGCGCATCATCGACGGCAATGTTGTTCATATGGCAAGACTTGCAACATATGCCGCTACTTATGTAAACGGTGTTGCACAGCTCCACACAGAAATCCTCAAGGACGACGTTCTCAAGGAGTGGTATCAGGTTTATCCCGAGAGATTCCAGAACAAGACAAACGGTATCACACAGCGCCGTTGGTTAGGTCTTTGCAACCCCGAGCTTTCTGCTCTTATCACAGAAAAGGTTGGCTCTGACGAGTGGCTCATTGACCTTTCACTCATTTCAAAGCTCAACGACTGTATGGACGCAAGAACAATTACAAAGTTCAACAACATCAAGAAGAAGAAGAAGGTTCAGCTTGCCGAGTACATCAAGAAGATGGACGGCTTTGACATTAACCCCGATTCAATCTACGATGTTCAGGTTAAGCGTCTCCACGAGTACAAAAGACAGCTTTTAAACGCTTTCTCAATTCTCACAATTTACTTTAGATTAAAGGAAAAGAAGCTCACTAACTGGACTCCCACAACATTCATTTTCGGTGCAAAGGCAGCTCCCGGTTACGCAAGAGCAAAGGCAATCATCAAGTACATCAACGAGATTGCTAACCTTGTAAACAACGACCCCGATACAAAGGACCTTCTTCAGGTTTACTTCATTTCAAACTACAACGTATCCTACGCTGAAAAGATTGTTGTTGCTGCTGATATTTCAGAGCAGACTTCAACAGCAGGTCTTGAGGCATCCGGTACAGGTAATATGAAATTTATGCTCAACGGTGCAGTTACACTCGGAACATATGACGGTGCAAACATCGAAATCGCAGAGTGCGCAGGCGAAGAGAACGAGTACATCTTCGGTGCAAGAGTTGAGGATATCGAAAGACTTAAGAAAGAGGGCTACAACCCCAAGGCTCTTTATGACGCTAACCCCGAAATCAGAAGAGTTGTTGATACACTTATCGACGGCACATTTGACGACGACGGTGCTCAGGGAGAAGGCAGCTTCAGAGAGCTCCACGACGCACTCCTCAAGGGTACATCATGGCAGGTTGCCGACCACTACTTCCTCCTCTACGATCTTCCCCTTTATGTTGACGCAAAAATCAAGGCTAACGCTGATTACGCAGACAGAAAAGCGTTTGGTAAGAAGTGTCTGATGAACGTTGCTAACGCAGGCAAGTTCTCATCAGACCGCGCTATTGTAGAGTACGCTAAGGAAATCTGGCACACATCATACAAGGGGATGAAGAAGAAATAATTTTGCCGAACGTTCAGGTTCGCAAATAAAAGCAAGTCGGACTGACGATTAAGGTCGGTTCGGCTTGTTTTAATTCGGAATTAATTAAATGGAAACGTTTCCCCTATATCCGTAGTACCGTGTTAATTCTAAAAGTTATCAACTAGAAAACCATTTTAATGTAGGGAACGGTCTTGACCGTTCCGATTCCCATAGGTTAGCTGTAACCCCACGGAACAGTCAAGACTGTTCCCTACACTAAAAAACTAAACGTAACCTATTTAACAAAATTAGTTCAGCAAACAAACCTTTCTTCACAACACGAAATATTACAAATTTGGAGCATAGCGACCCTTAACTCCACTCTACACTCTTCACTCTCCACTCTTAAACTAAATTCTCGTTTATCATCATATTATATATTAGGAGGTTTTTATGATTAACGCTCTTGTAAATTCTTTAGGAATTGAATTTTACGTATATTTAATTCAGCTTGCATTTTTTATTCTGTATATAGTTTCATTCTGGATGCTTTTTAAAAAAGCAAATGTTCCTGAGTGGAAAAGTATTATCCCGATTTACAATATCTATAAAATGTATGATATTGTGTGGGAAACAAAATACTTCTGGTTGAGTATCGGATTGTCATTTATCCACAGCATATTTAGTTATTTAATTCAGAATGTATTTACGACAGGAATTCTGATGATAATATTTACAGTTATCAGGTTGATAGTTCTGTTTTTCAGCTGTATGGTTGAATACTTTTTCTGCCGTAACCTTGCACGTTCATACGGAAAGGGCGACGGTTTTACATTCGGACTGTTCTTCCTCTATCCGATTTTCATTCTGATTCTCGCACTCGGCAATTCAAGATTTGTAGGCAAAAGATAATTTAAAAATCTTCACAAAAAAACGGAGCACCGCTGGTTTTTGCGATGCTCCGACTTTTTTATTAATAGTTGGTTACTTGAAATACTTAACGCCGCTTTCAAAAATCTGCTGGTCTTTTGCAAACGGTACGTTCTTGTAGAGGTTTTCACCCTTTCTTTCGCTGTGTCCCATCTTGCCGAGAACTCGTCCGTCGGGAGATGTGATACCCTCAATTGCACAAATCGAGCCGTTTACGTTGTATGCAATATCCGAGCTGGGCTTGCCGTTCAAATCAACATACTGCGTAGCAATCTGACCGTTTTCTGCAAGTGCCTTAACGGTTTCAAGGTCAGCCATAAATCTGCCCTCACCGTGCGATACGGGAACTGCGAACACGTCGTCTGCGTTTACGTTTGCAAACCAGGGTGACTTGACCGAAGTAACTCTTGTGTACGCCATGTGCGAGATATGTCTGCCGATTGTGTTGAAGGTCAGAGTCGGGTCAGTCGGCTTTAACTCACGGATTTCGCCGTAGGGAACAAGTCCGAGCTTGATAAGAGCCTGAAAACCGTTGCAGATACCGAGCATAAGACCGTCACGGTTCTTGAGAAGCTCGTTTACAGCCTCGGCAATTCTCGGGTTGCGGAAGGTTGTAGCAATAAACTTGCCCGAGCCGTCAGGCTCGTCGCCGCCGCTGAATCCGCCGGGGAGCATAATCATCTGCGAGGTCTTTATAATCTGCTCCATTTTGTCGATTGTCTCCTCAATTCCCTTTGAGGTGAGGTTCTTGACAATCAGCATTTCAACCTCTGCGCCTGCCTTTTCAAAGGCTCTTGCAGTGTCAACCTCGCAGTTTGTGCCGGGAAATACGGGGATAAATACCTTCGGTTTTGCGACCTTTATCGCAGGTGATTTTGTATTTCTTTCTGTATATAATTCTGCATTGACTTCAATTTCAGGGCATTCTGCCTGTGTCGGGAATACCTTTTCAAGCGGAGCAGTCCACTTTTCAAGGATTTCAGAAATTTCAGCAGATTTTTCGCCCATAGTAACTTTTCCGTCATCAGTAATTACACCCAAATCATAGCTTAATACATCGCTGTTAAGCTTTGCACCGTCTGCAAGCTCGAGTACAAGCGAGCCTGAAAGCGGAGCGAAAAGCTCGTCGTTTGTAAGCTCCTTAGTAAACTTAAAGCCGTAGCCGTTACCGAAGCAAGCCTTGCAAACACTTGCACAGGCACCGCCTTCTTTAACAACGGAAGCCGAAAGCACCTTGCCGCTTTCGCAGAGTGCGAAAACTGCATTGTACATTGCGATAAGCTTGTCCCAGTCGGGCATAAGAGTTTCTTTGTTTTCGGGAACAGGAACGTAGATTACCTTTGAGCCTGCGTTCTTGAACTCAGTTGAGATTGTCTTTGATGCCTTTGTCATTGCAACTGCAAAGCTTACGAGTGTGGGGGGAACGTCAATATCTTCAAACGTACCCGACATACTGTCCTTGCCGCCGACTGACGGAAGTCCGAGCTTGAGCTGAGCCTCCATTGCGCCGAGCAGTGCGGCAGCAGGCTTGCCCCAGCGTGAGGGAACGTCCTTTAATCTTTCAAAATATTCCTGAAATGTAAGTCTTGCTGTCATTGGGTTTGCACCGATTGCAAGGAGCTTTGAGAGCGACTCAACAACTGCGTAAGCCGAGCCGTGGAACGGACTCCAGCGTGAAACGCCGGGGATAAAGCCGAAGCTCATTGCGGTTGCATCGTCGGTTTCGCCCTTTTCAAGCGGAATTTTAGCCGCCATAGCCTCCTGCGGAGTGAGCTGAGTTTTGCCGCCGAACGGCATAATTACAGTAGCCGCACCGATTGATGCGTCAAAACGCTCGGCAAGACCGATTTGCGAGCAAACCTCGAGTCTGCCCATATTCTCACAAACTGCCTTTTCAAACGGCATATCCCTGAGAAT
This sequence comes from Ruminococcus sp., assembly GCA_051880935.1. Lineage (GTDB taxonomy): Bacteria > Bacillota > Clostridia > Oscillospirales > Acutalibacteraceae > Ruminococcoides. Next base: position 5,438 of record JBJEOX010000243.1, on the reverse strand, counting down.
TTCGGGGCACTGCTCTCTGTAGCAGTCCTCTGCCTTGGGAGCAGTAATATAAGCCTTTGCAACCTGAGTAACGCCGTTTGTATTGAGGAATTCTCTGCTGAGGTCAACGATTTTGTCGCCTCTCCAGTTCATTGTAAGTCTGGGATTCTCGGTTACAACTGCAACAGCGGTAGCCTCAAGGTTTTCCTTTTCAGCCTCGCTGATGAATTTTTCAACATCGTTTTTATCGAGAACGACAGCCATTCTCTCCTGACTTTCGGAGATTGCAAGCTCCGTACCGTCAAGACCGTCGTATTTCTTTGTCACCTTGTCGAGGTCAACTGTCAGACCGTCTGCAAGCTCGCCGATTGCAACGCAGACGCCGCCTGCGCCGAAGTCGTTGCATCTCTTAATCAGCTTTGCAACGTCGGGATTTCTGAACAGTCGCTGAATTTTACGCTCTGTGGGCGGATTACCCTTCTGTACCTCAGCACCGCAGGTTTCGATTGAGCTTTCTGTGTGAGCCTTTGACGAGCCTGTTGCGCCGCCGCAGCCGTCACGTCCCGTTCTGCCGCCGAGAAGTACGATTACATCGTCGGGAGCAGGAACCTCACGGATTACGTTTTCCTTGGGAGATGCGCCGATAACTGCGCCGATTTCCATTCTCTTTGCAACGTAGCCCTTGTCGTAAAGCTCAACAACCTGTCCTGTTGCAAGGCCAATCTGGTTGCCGTAGGAGCTGTAGCCCTGAGCCGCACCTGTTGTAATTTTTCTTGACGGAAGCTTGCCGTGCATTGTGTCCTTGAACGGAATTGTCGGGTCGCCCGAGCCTGTTACACGCATAGCCTGATATACATATGAACGTCCCGAAAGCGGGTCACGGATTGCACCGCCGAGGCAGGTAGCCGCACCGCCGAAAGGCTCAATTTCAGTCGGGTGGTTGTGGGTTTCGTTCTTGAACTGAACAAGCCACTTTTCTGTTTTGCCGTCGATTGTAACGGGAACTTCAATTGAGCAGGCGTTGATTTCTTCGCTTTCGTCGAGGTCGGGGATAAGTCCCTTTTTCTTAAGCGACTTCATTCCGATTAAAGCCATATCCATAAGCGACACGATTCTCGTTGTGTCCTTGCCGTAAACCTCGTCACGTGTGTCGTAGTACTCCTGCAAAGCGTCCTCGATAACCTTGCCCAGAGCGTTCTTTTCAACCTCAACCTCGCTTAAGCGTGTGAGGAAGGTTGTGTGACGGCAATGGTCAGACCAGTATGTGTCGATAACACGCAACTCCGTAACGCTGGGGTCACGCTTTTCTGTGTCACGGAAATAGTCACGGCAGAATTTGAGGTCTGCAAGAGTCATTGCAAAGCCCATTGAGCCGTAGTAGTCAGCCATTTCCTCGTCATTCCATTTTATAAAGCCTTCAACACGCTTAACGTCCTCGGGAACGGGAATTTCCATATCAAGCGTTTCGGGCTTTTCAAGAGAGGCAAGACGGCTTTCAACGGGGTTGATGAGGTACTCCTCAACCTTTGTAAGTTCGTCATCTGTTATGTCGCCTTTAAGGGCAATTACTCTTGCAGTCAGCACCTTGCATCTGTCGCCCTGAGTAAGGAGCTGAACGCACTGCTCGGCAGAGTCGCCTCGCTGGTCGTACTGACCGGGGAGATACTCCATAGCAAAAACCTTCCAGCCGCTTTCAACAGGCAGAGTTTCCTCGTAGATAACGTCTGCATTCGGCTCGGAAAGCACAATGCCCTTTGCCTTGTCATATTCGTCCCTTGTAAGTCCCTCAATATCGTAGCGCACAATGTAGCGCAAATCGGTAACGGACTTCATACCCAGATTGTGGCGGATATCCCACAAGGTCTGCTTTGCAAGGACGTTAAAACCGTCTTTTTTCTCAACAAATAATCTTATTACGTCTGACATAATTTATCTGCCTCCCGTATTTTATATTCCTCTATATAATAACACGGAAAGAGGGCGTTTTATTTCATTTATAGCAAAAAGGCGTTTTTATTAGAGTGGAGTTTGGAGTTGTTTTTTAATGCGGAATTCGGAATGCGTAATGTGAAATTGAGGGTCGGTCGAGTGCCTCGACACGCAGATTTCCAAATTTATAATAATGCGTGTTGTTCGGAAAAGTATTTTCGTTCAATTTATGTTGATATTTCGGAAACGTTTCGGGACGTGTAGGAACCCGTCCCCTACGGAAATGTTTGTTTGTAACGATAATGATGAATTAATCGGTAAAGTTTGATAATCACAGCGGACACAGCACGCCGTGTCCCTACGACTGTAAAATAAACGTTTCCTCTATATCCGTAGGGGACGGCTTCCCAGACGTCCCTATGCATAAATTGTTCAACAATTTATGCATTATGGCGAACACAGTTCGCCGCTAATAAAAAAAACGGAGCACCGTTTTTAACGATGCTCCGACTTGAATTTATAAAATCAATAGTTTTCCGGCTTAACCTGGAAATAGCTCTGGGGATGTGCGCAAACGGGGCAAACCTCGGGAGCTTTTTTGCCGATGCAGATGTGACCGCAGTTGATGCACTGCCAGATAACGTCCTCGTCCTTTGAGAATACGATGTCGCCCTTAACGTTTTCAAGGAGCTTTTTGTAGCGTTCCTCGTGGTGCTTTTCAACCTCGGCAACTCTCTCAAACAGGTCAGCAATATAGTCAAAGCCTTCTTCTCTGGCTTCCTTGGCAAAGGTGGGATACATATCTGTCCACTCGTAGTTCTCGCCTGCTGCGGCGTCCTCAAGGTTTATTTCAGTTCCCTGAATGCCGTCGTGGAGGAGCTTGAACCACATTTTAGCGTGTTCTTTTTCGTTAGCGGCTGTTTCTTCAAACAGGTTAGCAATCTGAACATAGCCGTCCTTCTTTGCCTTTGAAGCATAGTATGTGTACTTGTTTCTTGCCATTGATTCGCCTGCAAAAGCGGCTTCAAGATTTTTCTCGGTTTTTGAACCTTTTAATTCCATAATATGATACTCCTTTATAATCAATAATTTATATTCAAACTTTTTCAAAGTCTGATGCAGGGTGCTTGCAAATCGGGCATATATAATCCTCGGGTAGCTCGTCGCCCTCATAAACGTATCCGCAGATTTTGCAAACCCAGCGTGTTTTTACGCTTTTCTTAGCCTCGGGCTTCGGCTTTATGTTCTTGTGATAGTATGAGTAGGTTGCGCTCGCATTGTCCGACAGAACCTCGGCGTCCTCAACCTCGGCAATGAAAACGTAGTGAGTGCCTACGTCAACTGTGTCAACAACCTTTGCAGAGAAAAACGCATTTGTGCCCTCGGTTACATAGTTTATGCCGTTTTCGGCAGTTTTATACCCTGCAAAACCGCTGAACTTGTCGGTATCTCTGCCGCTTGCAAAGCCGAAACGCTTGAACAAATCGAACTTTGCCGACTCGTCAATACAGCTTACGTTAAATTTGCCCGACTTCAAAATCATATCGGTTGTAAAGTTATCCTTGTTTACGGTGATTGAAATTTTGACGGGCGTTGAAGTTACCTGCATAACTGTATTGATTATACAGCCGTTCTGCTTTGAGCCGTCGGCTGTAGTCAGAACAAACAAACCGCAGGCAATGTTATATACAGCTTTATTATTCATATTAACCTCCTTTGTGTTTGTATATATTATACAAATTAATTATATTCCTATATTTTTTATTTGTCAATGCCTTTATTTCTTTAAAAAAGTTGAATTATATGAAAAAAGTTATCTCGACCGTTAAGTTGATATATCGGTAACGTTTAGGGACGTGTAGGAACCCGTCCCCTACGAAATTAATTTTAAACGTTTCCTATATAATCCGTAGGGGACGGCTTCCCAGACGTCCCGTTTCATAAATTGCAACGCAATTTATGATATATGGAGAACACAGTTCGCCGCTACAGTATAATACCAATCGTCTGTTTATACCGTAGAGGCGACCCTGCGTGGTCGCCCGAAACGTCAAATTTGTTAATTAAATTCCAAAATCAGCATTTCACAGCTCAGCGGCTTTACGTACAGCTTGCCGTTTTCAAGCCTTGAGCCGAACAGCGGCTTTGCGTCTGCATATCCGGGCGGAGTTTCAATTTCAACAGTTCTGTCATAAAGATTGAATGTGCAGAAAATTGCCGAGTGGTCGTCGTGGCGGATATACTCAAGCCTGCGTTCCTTTGCATAGACGTTGACAAACTCTCCGTCCCAGAGTGCAGAGCAGGCTTTGCGCAGATTGCCGAGCTTTTTGTGCCACTCAATAAGCTCCTTGTTTTCCTTGCCCCACGGATAACAACAGCGATTGAACGGGTCACGGTAGCCCTCCATTCCTGCCTCGTCACCATAGTAAACGCACGGAAAACCGGGGAGAGTGTACTGCATTGCGGCGGCAATCTTGTATATCTTTTCACCCATTTCACGCTGTTCCTTTGACAGATGCGTTTCAGCCTGCCAGCGGCGGTCACGTCCGTTCAGCGGCTCGCCTGCAATCATAGTCAGCGCACGCTCTGTGTCGTGAGTTGAAAGCGAGTTCATCAGCACACGCAGAACGGGACGCGGGTAGTTCTCGATTACGCTCATAATCGTGCTCATTGTGTAGCGTGCGTCCTGACCCTTGCAGAAGTCGAGAATTGCGTTTCTGAAAACGTAGTTCATAACCGAGTCAAGCTGGTCGCCGAGCAAAAATTTTCGCCTTGCGCCGTAGCTTTCCTTGTTGCTTGCGTCCTCCCACACTTCGCCTACAATGAACGCTTCGGGGTTTTCCTCCTTGACGGACTTGCGCAGATTTTCCATAAACTCATCGGGCAACTCGTCGGCTACGTCAAGCCTCCAGCCTGAGTTTCCGTAGCGCATATATTTGCGTACGATGCCGTCTTTGCCGTTGATATATTCGTTGAATTCGGGCGAGGTTTCAATGACCTCGGGGAGCGTGTAAAAGCCCCACCACGAGTTGTAGTTGTCAGGCCACTCGTTGAATTTGTACCAGCTGTAGTACGGCGAATTTTTGTCACGGTAAGCACCGCCGTCGCCGTATCTGCCCGAACGGTTGAAGTAAACGCTGTCGGAGCCTGTGTGCGAGAACACGCCGTCGTTTATAATGTGTATTCCACGCTTTTTGGCTTCCCTGCAAAGCTCCTTGAAGTCCTCGTCAGTGCCCAGAATCGGGTCAACGTGCGAGTAATCGCCCGTATCGTAGCGATGGTTTGAGTACGCCTCGCCGATTGGGTTGAGGTAAATACAGCTTACGCCCAAATCCTCAAGGTAGTCAAGCTTCTGCGTAATTCCCTTGAGGTCGCCCATAAAGAAGTCGCTGTTGGTGATTTCTCCGTTTTCGTCAGGCGCCCACTTCGGCAGGGCATACCAGTCCTCGTTGCGTGTAAAGTCTGTGCGCCTGAGCTTCTTTTCCTCTCCGCTGAAGTTAAAGCGGTCGGGAAAAATCTGATACATAACT
>JBJEOX010000242.1:0-10394 GCA_051880935.1 Ruminococcus sp. | reverse complement strand
GGCCGAGCTTTTTTGCTTGGACTAACTACTTTTGCAGCTATGCCTATGTTGAATTTCTCATTCTTTGGACAAATACCGCCTGAAATTATGATTTTTATTATATGCCGAGCATTACTAGCGGGATTGTTATGCCTAATTATAAGTTATCGTGATTATTTTTATACAAGTTGGATCTGGTATTTTGGCTTTCACATGTTCACTCGCATAAGTATGTTAGTGATGGATATGTTAATAAACAAAAATGGTGTTAATAACATTTTTGAAACGACTATAGAATATCTTGGCAAGTTTTTGGGCGACTATATATTGTTTGCAATAATTTTAGCTTTTGCTATAGTATTTGAGAAAGCAATTTTACCGATGAAAACAACAAAAACTACAGCTTAGAAATTACTATGAAAACATTTGGAAATATCTTATGGATTCTTTTTGGAGGAGCATTGTTATCCCTACTTTGGTTTTTAGCCGCGATAATTTGTTTTATTACCATAGTGGGCATACCTGCAGGGATACAATGCGTAAAATTTGCAAGCTTTGTATTGTACCCATTTGGTAGAAGCGTTGAGTATAGTAGCAAGATAAGCCGATTCATAATTAATGTTATATGGATTGCACTTATTGGGTGGGAGTTGGCTATAGTTTCTCTTGCTGTTGGTTTGATTTGGTGTATAACCATAGTTGGTATTCCCTTTGGAATACAGAGTTTTAAATTTGCTCAACTAGCAATTATGCCTTTTGGTGCAAAGGTTGTACAATAAGGCTTTTATTTGAGGAGTGAAATAATGAATGAAGTTGCAGAAATAAATGAAGTAGAGCAGGATTCTTCGGAGGAAAAAATTGACGATGATTTCTCTATAGAATTAGATGAAAACTATCAGCAATATTTAAGAGATGGTGGCAAAACAAGCGAAGCCGAGTTAGAAGATGCTGACGCAGAAGAAAATGATAATATCTCTAAAGACGAATGCGACATTGACCTTGAACAAAATGAAAAGTATAATGAAGATGAGATTTCTGTAGAAAAAATAAAGTGCAGAAACGAAGAATTGGCAGGAGCAGAGCATCCCGATACCAGAGTACCCTTTGAAAAAAAACAAGTTGAGGTAGATGGAAAAAGTTACGAAGTCGTTGTACCTCAGTTTGAAAGTACATATGATGCACAGCTCCCAGAGGATAAATATAAAGCAATCGATAGAGAACAATTCAAGGAATGTAATTCTCAATTAAAAGAAGATGTTGCGAAAAACAAAGAGCTTAAAGAACAATTTGATGAAGAACAGTTAGAACAGATTAATGACGGTGAAACTCCCGACGGATATACTTGGCATCACGATGCAGAAGCTGGTAAAATGCAACTTGTAGATACCGAAACACACAGACGGACCGGACATACCGGAGGTCGAGCCATTTGGGGCGGCGGCACAGATAATAGATAAGGAGTGAATACTATGAATTGGAAATATGTAAAGCCTTTAAAGTCTATAAAAAATATTGATGATTTTGAGTGCCTTGTTAAGTATGTTTTTCCAGAGGAATTTAGAAAGTGCGTTATTGAAAACAACGGTGGACGCCCTGAATTACGTTGCTTTAACACAGATAAAGCCAAAGAAAGAGCGTTGAAGTCCTTTTTGTCTTTTAATAAAGATGATAGAGAAACCGTATGGAAGCTATACGAATGGAGCAAAGATGAACTTGCAGATAAGTATGTGCCATTTGCTATTGATAATTTTGGTAACCTGATATGCTTTAATGCGGATAATGATCATATAGTTTTTATTAATCATGAAAGCCGTTCTATTGAATTGATAAATAGTACTTTTACAGAGTTTGTTAATTCGTTGCATTAATAAAACAGATGCATTGGACTTGTCAATATTTGTATAGCTGTAAAAATCACTAAATTTGATAACAATATATTTTTAGATTTCCGAGCCGCCGGCGTAGTTTCGCAGGGAGCACCGTCCGCTTGCGGACGACTTGCGCTTGACTGGGTCGTAAAAAATGATAAAATTGAGTGTTTTAGCGATGAGGAATGACCGATATATTTTTTGTTCGGTTCAATATTCTCAAAATGAGGATCAATCAATCTTTTATTATATGAATGTGGATGACAAACAAAAATCACACTTATAATGGAGTTATGTATTATATTTTTAGCGGTGATAACTAATTTTTCTGTTAATGAGGAACTTAATATGTCAGAATATTCAGTAAACTGATGCGGTAAATGCGGAAGACAGTTAACTATGGAGGAGAATGTAGCATTTCATCCACCTACTTGTATGAACTGTGCAAGAGAACTTGTGTCACTTATTAAGACAGAAATGATAATAATATAGTTATAGGTGTTGTCTTGATGATTGTCGGTATTATTATAATTCAAAATCCAATGGAAATTTTACTTGCAGGAATACCTTACGGTTTGTCTATACTTAATAGGATTACACCGGCGATGTTCTTGTGTATGCCGTAGTTTGGTTGGATAATTTATTTTCTGATAAAACTTGTAATTGCATATTTTCGGAATTATTGCGTTACCAATAAAACTGTTTCAGTGGATTTCAGAGATAGTAAAAGTTAATAGCCTTGAAAAAAATTCATTAAATTAATGGTGATTGAAGCCTTTACTGGGTTAAATAATTCGGTAAAGGCTATTACAATATAAGTTTAGACAAAATCGGGGTGAAGATATGGGAAGAAGTCTTTCAATAAATTCTAAATTAAGGCTGCAATCAAACGGCAGCTTTACCGAGTTTACTGTTGATGAGATAAAGGGTTTTGGTGGTAGCTGTATTGCTTACGAGGTTTCATTTTATGAGGACGGGTATATTCTTCACAAGGGTATATTAAAAGAGTTTTGCCCGGCTTACCTTGAGGATGAATTTGAGAGGCATAATACCGATATTATTGTTCCGGATAAATATATAGAACAATTTAGAAAAGGTCTATGTGAATTTAAAAAAACATATTGCATCATTAACGAATATATATCAAAGAACGGTTCTGCAACTAATTATCATCCTGTCCAGTTGGGACTTTATGAGGGTAACAACACATTATATACACTTTCTTCCTATGATTACGGACAAAGCTTTGATAAGTTTGAGGATGATAATCTGTATTCCTTAGTGAAGATAATGATTGCCGTTGCTAAAGCTGTTGAGCAGTATCATAAAGCGGGATTTGTTCACCTTGACATAAAGCCTAAAAATATACTTGTGCTTGATGATGTCACCGATATAATCAAACTGTTTGATTTTGATAGCTTACTGAAAATTGACGATATAAAAAGCAGAACAGTGAGTGAAATTCCTGTTCCCGAAGATTATTATGTCCCGGAATTAAATGACTTGAATCTTAGAAATATTGGAGTGCAAACCGATATTTTTGAAATAGGCGCAATGTTTTATACAAGGCTGTTCGGCAAAGCACCACAGCCGAAGGATATGGGATATGATTCAGAGTATAATTTTGATAATGCGCCTTTGCTCAGCAGCGTTTCGCCAAAAGCAGTGTTTGAAATTGAAAAGCTATTCAGAAACACCTTGCAGATATCAAAGAGAAGAAGATACAAAACCACTTCACAGCTTATCAGCCGGCTTGAATTTATACTGACACTTGTTGACAGCAAAAAGCCGTATTTATTGAATCTTCCTGTATGGCAGCCGTCAAGGTTGTCTATACAGCGAACTGATGAATTGGGAGAGCTTGATTATCGTCTGCAAAAAGACGGATATGTGTTTGTTAAAGGTATGGGCGGATTGGGTAAATCCGAGCTTGCAAAAATGTATGTAAAGGAATACGGAAGCCAGTTCCATACGTTACAGTTTTGCAAATATGTAGATTCGTTAAAGTCTTTGGTTGCTTCCATTCCTATAAGCGGAATAAATGATGAAGATTATAAAAATCTTGATGAGCTTGCAAAGGCAAAGAATAAAATCCTTCATCAGTGCGATGCAAATACGCTGATTATCGTTGACAACTTCAATGTGACCTATGATAAATTTTTAAGAGAGTTTCTGCCCTCCGATAATAACGGCTTCAAGGTGATTTTTACAACAAGATGTATGCCTGCTGCCGATTACTATGCCGATAAGGTGCTCAAGCTGGCACCGCTTTCGCTTGAAAATTGCAAAGCGCTGTTTTATATGCACTGCGGCATTGAACGCACCTTGGCAACTGATGATTTACTTGAAGAGCAGATAAATGAAATTCAGTTCAATACACTTTTGCTTATTCTGATTGCAAAAACCGTGAGAAGAACAAAAATGCAGATAAGCGAAATCCTCGAAAAGCTCAGAGAACAGGAGCTTGACAGCGTGAATGTCAAGGTGTTCTATGAATATGATTACTCGGATGATGAGATAGAGGTTTACAACAAAATCAATTCTCACCTGAATGCAGTATTCAACATAAGCGGTCTTACATATGCGGAGCAGGAAGTTTTGCTGAATATGACCTTGATTTCCGCATACGGAATAGAGGAGGATGAATTTATATCGGCCAGCAATTCTAAGCTGGTAACTATTGAAATAATTGAAAATCTTATAAATCAGGGCTGGCTTGAAAACAGAGATACGCTTATTTCTATGCACTCTATCGTTTCCGATGTGGTCTCCGAAAAAGGTATTGAAAAGCTTGATTGCTATTACAGTTTAGCCGAGTATCTTGAGAACAGCTGTGATGTTGAAGAGGATTTTCATATATCCGAGCTTCAGAAAGCACTTGCAACTGCTAAACAGTTGGAGAGAAGATATAAAACCGAGGATGAAATGTCAGTCGTCGTGATAAATTTTCTTCTTGGCAATATCTATATGGCTATTTACAGACCAAAGAATGCAAAGGCTTGTCTTAAAAAGGCTCTTTTAATTGCAGAGCGTGAACAGGATTATGAGGACTTGCCGTGCTTGTATAATAAACTTGGCGATTATGAAAGCAAATTCGGTACAAAGTCAAAAGCGATAGATTATTATAAAAGGGCTGTTGCAGCGGCAAACGAAACCGAGGGAGAGTTTCACGATGAAATGTGTAATTCCATTCTCGGCTTGGCACAGTGCTATGAAGAAAACAACGAAAAGGACAAGGCTTTAGATGAATATATCAGGCTACTAAATTATAAAATTGAAAACAATCTTGATGAATTTATCGACGGTATAATCAAGGATATTATTGCCCTTTGCGAAGAGCTAGGCAGACAGGACGATTTGTATTATTATCAAAATTTGCTGAAAAATTATGATACCGATAACGCAGATAAAAACAATGAAATTCTTGAAAAGCTAAGCTCTGATGATTTCGAGCAGGTTCAGAGAGATTATGAACAGTTCTTGTCTGAAATAAGGGAACAGCTTGGTGAGGAGTCTCCGTATTATAAGGATATTGCCAAGTACAGATGGATTTATTATTTGATTAACGGTGATAAGGAGCAGGCTATGCGCCTGATAGCTGAGAATATGTCCTTTATTGAAAGTACCTATGGCAAAGACTCAATGGAAATGGCGGACTTTTTGTCCTTGGCATCATTTCAGCTTGCTGATAAATCCGAATTTGACAGTGCCCTTGAAATGGCTGAAAGAGCAGTTGAAATTTGCAGATTTAATCATCAGGAGGAGTCCTATACAGCGTTACAGGCAAATATGGACAAAATGGTAATTTATGTTACAAAGGGAGATATTTATTTAGCATATGATATTGCTCAAAATCTTGATTTTAATAAATTCTCCGGCAACAAATTTTTATCCGATATAATTAAAAGCGTGGGATTGGTTCTGGTAAACCTTAGTATGTACGATGAGTCTAAGGCTTTGGCGAAAAAGGCATTGAACACAAAGAAACTTGACAGGCTGAGTAAAATAATAGCTGCCGAAATCTTGATAATCTGTTATGAGCAGGAGGGTAACATAGACAAGGCTCAGCAGTATTTGTCGGATATTTCAAATGAAATAAATTCGCTAAGTACGCTGAAATTTGCAAAGGATTACTTGCTTATTTACAAAAGAATGGAAGCTAAAATTTATTTCAGAAAGAATAAATTAAAAAGTGCTGTTGAAAGCCTTAATTTTGCAATAGAATTATACGAGGATAAAAAGGCTCTTGTTTTACTTCAATGCTATCAGGACCGAGGAGTTTATCTTGCTTATCTTGACCGGTTGGAAAAGGCGAGAGAGGATTTTTCTCGTTGTGAGGAAATTATTGAAATTTTCGGACTTTCTGACAAATTAAACTTTATGCTTTACAACAATATTGCAATTATACATTTCAAAAGGCAGGAGTATGAGCAGGCTGAGGAGTACTACGATAAAATATTCAGAATTATGCCTGATATAAGAAATCCAAAAAACTACACAGAGGCATTAATCTGTCAGAATTACGGATGGGTAGAATATAATCTAAACGATGCCGATAAGGGAGAAGAATACATCAAAAGAGCAATAAGCTATTATGAACAGAAAAAATTAACTGATTCTGTTGAATATATAACGGCGGAATATAACCTTTCACTGATATTAACCGAACAGGATAAGTATGTGGAGAGTCTGCCTCTACTGTTAGATGTGTATGATTCCATAGATAAAATACAGGATAAGGATTATTCTGACAGAATTTATATTTGCTCAAGCATAATTATAGGATTGTTCTTATCAGACAAAGCACAAGAGGCGTATGATTTTTCCAATGCCGAGGATAAAAACTTTGCGGATTTATATGGGAAATACAGTATCGAAAGAATCGATTATCTTCAAAAAATTGCCGGAGCATTTAAGCTTTGCGGATATGTTGAAGCCTTTGAGTTTCTTGAAAAGTCAAGAAAGCTGATTAAAAAAGCAAGACTTGAAAATTCAGTATGGCAGGCAAGTCAGGATAACTATGTCGGAGTGGTTTTTCTGGATATTGAACAGGACGCTAAGACGGCACAACGATATTTTGAAAATGCAAAAGCTCTGCTTGAAGGCTTGTTACAGCAGGACACTCCGCTTTATTCCCTCGTTGAAAATAACTTACAGCACACAAAGGATAAGCTTATGGAAGAACTGATAAAAGGAATTACTAAAACTTTAATAGATGAAGAAGGAGATAATATATGAGTACAACATACAATGATAACTATACAAAAATGCTTGATGCAAAAATGACCGATTGGGGACTTGAGAGAATATACGAAATTGAGGACAATATTGAAAAACTCGAAGAAAACGAGGAAGAAATTATAAAATATCTTAATAATATAAGATATTCCTTGCCACTCGGTATTGCTTTAAGACGTTACATCTGCACAAAATTCGGAATAAAAACAAAAGACGGCTACAAGGTAACTCTGTCTGATGAAAAGTCATACATTCTCAAGGATTTCCAATCCGATGATTATGACTTGCAGAACGATGACATAAAAGAGTATATCGAGATTTTTCAGTTTATAAACGAAAAGTATAACACTGACGAAAGCGGTAATTTATCACTTGAAGTTCCAAAGCCTGAAATCAGAAGGCTGTTGCGTTCAACAACATATTGCCTGCGTTCTAAAATGTTCCTATTAAGCTTTGCTTTACATATGAACAATAAGGAAATGGAGAAATTTCTGACTGATGTATTAGCCGAACAGACGTACAATTATCGTGACCCCGAAGAAATAATATCGATGTTTTGTCAGTATGACGAAAGAATAAACACATATCCCGATTATCTAAGGATAAAAGCAAAATTCAGCGAAGTAGTAAAGAAGAATCCAATTGATAATAATTCTCAAAAAGAAGATTACACTGCTTTTGCAAGAGTTTATTTTGAAAATGAAATAAAAACCGAAGAAGAGCTGATTGCATTTCTTATCTCCAATATTCCGAATTTTGCCGGATATTCTCAGACCGCATACAATGAATTTATGATTTTATATCATAAGGCTTTGAAAAAAACAAAGTTTCAGCTTTTATCAAATGACGAATATCTCTCCGGTGAAGACGCTTCAACACCGGAGAAACTGGAGCAGCAAAAAGAAAGAATTGACAGAGCTATCGGATTGCAGGACACGAAAAACTCGGAGCAGCTTGCAAAAGCTATGATGTACTTTTACCCAAGGGCAAACTCTAAACGCAACAAGGATGGCAAGGATATAATAAGCAATGACTTTATAAGCATAAGCAACGGTGAAACAGGGCAGAAAAGCAAAAAAGTTCAAACTACCACACTGCCCAAGGAAATTACAATGAATATGCTTGTGAGCGACAGGCTTGACGACCTAAGAAAACAGATAAAGCCTGTCACGAGAAAAGACCTTGTGTTTATGAGATTCTATGTTTTTTCGCTTGACTTGATTGATAAGGGCAGTTACCTGCAAAGTGATTACAGGGATTTTATTGACGAATGTAACTCCATGCTGGTGCGCTGCGGTATGTCAAGGCTTTATCCTGCAAACCGCTTTGAAAATCTTATCCTGCTTTCTCTGCTTTCCTCGAATCCCTTTGAAATGTTTGAAAATATAATTGAATATTCCTTTATTAATGAGCCAGAATTTGAGGAATAAATCAAAAATCCATTTTTCCTCATCAATATTATATAATATGTTTGAAACGGAGGATAAAAATGGATAATAAAGAATTTTATAAAACGGATAAACCGTTGGCAGCAAGAGAATCGTTCAATAACACAATACTGCTGTTGACAATGGTAAAGAGTGAATATTATTACATAATAGGCTTTTCAAGGACAGAGGGAAAAATTGAAATAGGCTTTGATTTTGAAAGCGACCTGCACGGCAAAATCACTGAAATTGCAATTCTTGATTTTTATAGCGTCGATAATAGCATTGAATTAAGCTGTAATTTAACAAATATTGACGGAGAAAATGTCAAGGAGATAATGAACGGCAAAATAAATAAATTATTTTTATTTGAAAATAATTCTGTAATTTATAAAGCAAAGATTCCTTCCGATAAACTCATTCCGACAAGTATACAAGTAATGAATAAGTATATTTTGCTGGCAAAATCCGATATTTTCGCTTTTCTTGAAAGCTATTACAAAAAATGTATTTCGGTTAAATAATGTTATTATGAAAATTCAAAAGATAATATATGATGAAATTTTAAAATACACTCATGTTGTTCCTCCCGAAACAGGCGGAATAATAGGACAACAAAACGGAATTATTTGCTTTGCAGAATTTGACAGCGGAACAGTACAAAGAGAATCTGCTGTTTATATTCCGAATATAGAAAAGCTAAATTCTGTTATAGAAAAATGGAATAGCTCCGGTATTGAATTTGTCGGTATGTTTCACAGTCATCCAATCGGACAAGAAACACTGTCGGGAGATGATATTGAATATATAAAAACCATTTTTGATAGTATGCCCGACAGTGTAATGGAATTGTATTTTCCGATTGTAATCCCAAAATCTCATATTATCTCCTATAAGGCAATTAGGAAAAATCACAGGATTTGTATTGAGAAAGACAGCGTAGTTATTAAGGAGACAGAATTATGATATATACTGATTTGACAAAGAAAGCGTTAAAAATTTCTTTCAATGCTCACAAAAATCAAGTGGATAAAAGCGGTATGCCTTATGTTTTCCATCCGTTCCATTTAGCGGAGCAAATGGATGATGAATACTCCGTTTGCGTGGCGTTATTGCATGATGTTATTGAGGATACAGATATAATGATTGAAGATTTAGAAGCAGAGGGTTTTCCGAAAGAGGTCATCAATGCTATTGAACTGTTGACGCACAGTGACAGCGTACCGTATCTTGATTATGTTAAAACAATCAAAAATAACTCAATAGCCCGTAAAGTAAAATTAGCGGATTTGAAGCATAACAGCGACCTGTCAAGACTTGACAATATTGACGATAAGGCACTCGAAAGAGTGGAAAAATACAAAAAGGCAATTGAAATTTTGCAAGAAAGTTAAAAGTAGTTTGCTAATGAAATATGTCAATTATAAATAATAAAAATGCAAGGAGCAGATTATGAAAAAAGAAATTACTAAAATTGTAATTACAGGCGGACCTTGTGCAGGAAAATCTACTGCAATGAGCCGTATTCAGAGTTATTTCTCGGAATTGGGATATAGAGTGCTGTTTGTATCCGAAACAGCCACAGAGCTTATAACGGGTGGAGTAGCTCCGTGGACTTGCGAGACTAATACTGACTACCAGAGATGTCAGATGATGTTGCAACTTGAAAAAGAAAGAATTTTTGAAACAGCGGCGTCAAGTATGAAAGATGAAAAAATTTTGATCGTTTGTGACAGAGGAATTATTGATAACAAAGCGTATATGAATTCAAAAGAATTTGAAAATGTGGTCAATTCGCTATCATCAAACGAGGTTGAGTTGAGAGATAATTTGCCCCCTTCCCCGAATTGATAGACAGAAAAAAGTATGATAAAATGGAATG
>JBJEOX010000241.1:0-2043 GCA_051880935.1 Ruminococcus sp. | reverse complement strand
ACAAGGCTTTTAACAGCGGTATGGACATAATCTGTCAGTGCGAGTACGGTCAGAGCCGCAGTGCAGGGTGTGCGGCGGCAATTTGCGAGCATTTTTTTCATAACGGAATAGAGATTTTTGCAGATTACAAACGCTGTCCGAGTCAGGTTGTGTATCATAAAATTTACGACGCTCTAAAGCGTTACAGGGAAAATAATACAGCATAAAATGAAGATTTTTACTGATGTACATACTGCATTAGCGCACTGATTATTTGCAACGCTTTGCCCGAAAATGTGTTGACAACGCCTTGATTTTGGACTAAAATAATATGTACGGGCTTGTGCCCGAATAATAAGATTAAGAGGTGAAAACTTAATGGACGCAGATGGTAATAAAGGCGCTGTACCCGGGCGAAGTAGAAATAAAATGCGCGCTTTTGCGTTCATTTGTTTTCGTGATTTTTTGCGCCTTTTTTAAGGCGTAGTCTGCCCTTGGAACACACGTCTTTACTCCACTTGAATTAAAAAGGAGGAAAGATGATGGAACAGGTTAACGTAACGCTTACGGAAACCATAAGGGTGTTGCTTGAAGAAAAAAAGTTCAATACCCTGCGAGATATCCTCACTACGATGAAACCGTACGATATTGCTGCGATTTTTGAGGAGTTGCAGGATGAAAAAACGCCTATTCTTTTTCGCATTCTGCCAAAGGAGCTTGCCGCCGAAACCTTTGTTGAAATGGACGACGAAACTCAGGAGTTCCTTATTCACGGCTTCAGCGACAGCGAGCTTAAAGAGATTGTAGACGAGCTGTTTGTCGACGACGCAGTTGACCTTATCGAGGAAATGCCTGCAAACGTTGTAAAGCGTATTCTGCGGCAGGCTGACAAGGATATGAGAAAGCAGATTAACGAGCTTTTAAAATATCCCGAGGACAGCGCAGGCTCAATTATGACGACGGAGTTTATTGTTCTCCGTCCCGATATGACTGCGGAAATGGCAATCAAGAGAATCAGAAGAACGGGCGTTGACAAAGAAACAATTTACACCTGCTATGTGACCGATAATAACAACAGGCTGATTGGTATTTCAACCGTCAAGGATTTGCTGTTGGCTGATGATGACGACCTTGTGAATGATTTGATGGAGGAAAATGTCATTTCGGTTAATACACTCGACGACCAGGAGCAGGTTGCTCAGATGTTTTCAAACTACAATTTCCTTGCACTGCCCGTTGTTGATAACGAAAACAGGCTTGTCGGCATTGTAACAATCGACGACGCTATCGACGTTATTCAGGAAGAGGCTACCGAGGATATGGAAAAGCTGGCAGCCGTTCTGCCGTCGGACAAGCCGTATATGAAAACAAGCGTGTGGGGAATTTACCGCAAGAGAATCCCCTGGCTGCTTGTGCTTATGCTTTCGGCTACGTTTACAAGTGCGATTATTTCCTCGTTCGAGGGCGCTCTTGCAAGCGTAATTGTGCTTTCGTCGTTTATCCCGATGATTACGGGCTCGGGCGGTAACGCAGGCTCTCAGGCTTCGGTGTCGGTTATCCGTGCGCTTTCGCTCGGTGAAATCGAGTTCAAAAGTATGTTCAAGGTTTTGTGGAAGGAGCTGAGGGTGTCAATCCTCTGCGGTGCAACGCTTGCGGCGGCTAACTTCATAAAGCTGATGATTTTTGATTTGAACGGCAATCCGAATGCGTTTATGATTGCGCTTGTCGTTTCGCTCACGCTCTTGGGAACGATTATGATGTCAAAGCTCGTAGGCTCAAGTCTGCCCCTGCTGGCAAGCAAAATCGGCTTTGACCCTGCCGTAATGGCAAATCCGCTGATTTCAACAGTCTGCGACTCGCTTTCGCTGTTGATTTACTTCGGAATTGCAACCACAATTCTGAATATATAAGAATAACAGGACGTACGGGAGATTTTCCCATACGTCCTGCTTTTGTCTGCCTGATTTTTACTGCGTTCGGCTTTCTGCGCTTGTGCGGCTGATTTGTTATGCTCGCTTGTGCCGTTGCACGTTTTGCAGAGCAGTAAGCCTTTTTCTGCTTTTT
>JBJEOX010000240.1:0-2045 GCA_051880935.1 Ruminococcus sp. | reverse complement strand
TATCAATATTGTTCTTTCATACTTTAACGGCGGCGTGAATCCGGAAATCCAGTTCATTAACAGTACGACGCTTTTGGCTCGAATGACGGTAATTATTATAAACCTCTGGGTAGGTATTCCGTACACAATTCTTTCAATGTCCGGTATTCTTATGAATATTCCGGAGGACTTGTACGAATCCGCTCGTATCGACGGCGCAAGTCCTGTAAAGACATTTACAAAGATTACGCTTCCTTATATGATTTTCGTTACCACACCTCAGCTTATTACTCAGTTCGTTGGTAACATCAACAACTTCAACGTAATCTACCTTCTCACAGGCGGTAATCCTTCGACAGAGCAGTTCTATCAGGCAGGTAGAACCGATATTCTTGTAACATGGCTGTTCAAACTGACTATGGGCTCACAGGACTACGGTCTTGCTGCGGCAATCGGTATTGTAGTATTTATAGTATGCGCAACTCTGTCGCTGCTTATTTACAACAATTCTAAATCTATGAAGGATGAGGAGGCGTTCTCATGATAAAAAGTTATAAGTTAAGAAGACACATTGCGAACGGCCTCATTTATATTCTTCTTGCAATTTTAGGTATTATCTGGATTTCTCCGTTTATTTACCTTGTAATGCACTCTTTCAGAGCAGAGGGTCTTATCGCAGTTGACTACCTCATTCCTCATGAGTGGACATTCCAGAACTACATTGACCTCTTCACCGGTGCAGGCGGCAATGCTTCCATCAACTTCCCGAGATGGTTCCTCAATACATTCGTAGTTGCTATTTTCAGCTGTATTATTTCAACGGTTTCTGTACTTATGGTAAGTTACGCATTCAGCCGCTTGAGATTCAGCGCACGTAAAAAGTTTATGAATGTTGGTATGATTCTCGGTATGTTCCCCGGCTTTATGACAATGATTGCTATTTACTATCTGTTAAAGGCTATGAACCTTACAGGTACACTCGTAGCTCTCGTTATCTGCTACAGCTGCGGTGCAGGTCTTGGTTTCCAGATTTCAAAGGGCTTTTTCGATACGATTCCGAGGGCTCTTGACGAAGCTGCGACAATTGACGGTGCAACAAAGAATCAGATTTTCTGGAAGATTATTCTTCCTATGTCAAAACCGATTGTAGTTTACACGGTTCTTACATCATTCATCGGACCTTGGACAGACTTTATTCTTGCTAAGATTATTATGGGTGATAACCTTGACAACTACACGGTTGCTATCGGCTTGCAGAAGATGCTTAGCAATGACTTTATCAATACATATTATAAGCAGTTCCTTGCCGGTTCGGTTGTTGTTGCCGTTCCGATTACACTTCTCTTCCTCAAGATGCAGAAGTACTACGTTGAAGGCGTTACTGCCGGCGGCGTTAAGGGTTAATTTAATATTATGCTCTTTAGGGCGGCAGTCATCGGCTGCCGCCTGTTTTTAATATGATATGTTTTATTTGATAAACCATAATTTGTCGAGTGTGGAGAGTAAAGAGTGAAGAGTGGAGTTAATGGTCGCTACGCTCAGAATTTATAATGTTGCGTGTTGTTTTGATAAGTTTGTTTTCCTTGGATTGATTAATATATCGGCAACGTTTCGGGACGTGTAGGAACCCGTCCCCTATGAAATTAAATACAAACATTTCCTTAATAGCCGTAGGGGACGGCACCCTGACGTCCCGTTTCATAAATTGCAACGCAATTTATGAAATATGGCGAACACAGTTCGCCGCTACAATATTATAATATCATCTCTGCGGCAACGCCGCATATAAATTAATTTGGGCATTAAACTTTTAAATTTTTGCAACCTATTCACTCGACCTTAATTCTGAATTACGCATTCCGAATTCCGAATTTAATTATGGTTTACCTTGCAAGGCTTATAATCACATTAACTCATAAAAAATGACTATAAAACGAAAGGATATTAACTTATGAAAAAGCTGCTATCACTTTTACTTTGCGCTGCTCTTGTCGGCGGATGTGTTCTCACAGGCTGTAATTCGCAGGAAAGCTCAGGTTCTTCAAAATCAGAAAATGCTGCTGTTG
>JBJEOX010000239.1:0-2056 GCA_051880935.1 Ruminococcus sp. | reverse complement strand
CACTTCGGGGTATTCATGCTCCTTTATCACAGCTTATTTCAGTTAATAATGAATACGCAGTGGCAATTGAAACGGCTTTGGGCGCCGCAATTCAGCATATTGTTACGGATAATGAAAACGATGCGAAAAAAGCTATCAATTTCCTTAAAAACAACCGTCAGGGCAGAGCGACATTTTTGCCTCTTACCGCAATTAAATCAAAGCCGTTCCCCGAAAAACCGCTTGATGATGAATACGGCTTTGTTGATATGGCGGACCGACTTGTGACATATGACGGAAAATATGATGAAATTTTTAAATACGAGCTCGGTCATATCGCAGTGTTTGAAGATATGGATTCGGCTGTTGCAATTGCAAAAAAACGAGGATATAAGTTTAAAATAGTAACACTTGACGGTCAGCTTATTAATGCCGGCGGTTCAATGACGGGCGGTTCACGTACGCAAAATGCAGGAATGCTTTCTCGTGCAGGTGAAATTGAAAAGCTAAATGTCGAAGTTAAAAAACTTCAAAAAGAGCTTGACGAATTAAACGAAAAATATAAAACCACAAAAGAAGACCTTGTCTTGAGCGAGGCAACCTTATCTGCCGCACAAGCGGATTTATTAACATCCCAAGAAGATGAAATCCGTGCCGAGAGCGCGTTGAAATTAGTTGACAGTCAGCTTGCTACGCTGACAGAGGGCTTGAAAGAATTAGAAGATGAAAAGAAAAATTCGCAAACGAGAATTGAAATTTTTGCTCAAGCCGAGAAAGAAAGCACTGAAAAAATAAATCTTCTCACCGCAGAAATAGAAAAGATTCAGTCAGAACTTTTATCGCAAAATTCAAAACGTGAGGAATTGGTGTCATCCCGTGATGAAGTAAACCGTCTTGAAAATGAAATCAATATGCAGATGCTTGCAGGCGAAAAGGATATTGAGGCAAAGCACCAGAGCATTGTTCAGCTTAAATTAAGCCTTAACGATTCAGAAGGCAGAGCAGAAGTTCTTAATGCAGAAATCGAAGAAATCAAGACTAAAAACGAGGAAATCAAATCAAATATCGTCCTCTTAAAAGAGCAGTCCGAGAAGCTTCGAGATAAACATTCAGAAGCTAAAAATGAAATCAAATTGCTCAATACCCAAAGAAATGAATGTGAAGAAACAAGCGTTCAATTGAGAATAAAACAGAAAAATGTAACCTCGGAGCGTGAAAAAATAGGCGGTGAGCTTATTCGTCTTGAAGAGAGAAAAACGAATATGCAGAAAGAATATGAGGATACGATAAATAAGTTGTTTGACGAATATCAGCTTACCCGTGAAGACGCGGAGAGTTTAGGAATTGTGCTTGAAAACATAACGGAAGCGCAGAAAAAACTTTCGGAAATCAAAGCGAAAATCCGTGCCCTCGGCAGTGTAAATACATCGGCTATCGAGGAGTACAAGGAAGTAAGCGAGCGATATGAGTTCATGAAAGAACAGATTGAGGATATCGAAAAGTCGAGAAATGAATTAAATAAACTTATTTCCGAGCTTACGGGCAAAATGAGTGAGCAGTTCAGAGCGCAGTTTGCAAGAATTAACTCGTATTTTGCGGAAACGTTCCAGGAATTGTTCGGCGGCGGTAAAGCCGAGCTTATTTTGGAAGACCCGTTAAATGTGCTTGAATGTGCAATTGATATTAAGGTACAGCCACCCGGCAAGAATGTCCGTAATATAGACCTGCTTTCAGGCGGTGAAAAGGGACTCAGCGCAATAGCTTTATTGTTTGCGATACTTAAAGTAACCCCCGCACCGTTCTGTATCTTCGACGAGGTTGAGGCGGCGCTTGATGATGTAAATGTTACACGTTATGCGGAATATGTAAGAAGAATGACTAAAAACACGCAGTTTATTCTCATTACTCACCGTCGAGGCACAATGGAAGAAGCAGATGTCCTCTACGGTGTTACAATGCAGGAGGAGGGCGTAAGTAAAATGCTCGAACTCAAAACCGCAGAAATGGCGAAGAAGTTAGGCTTGGCATAAAGTTTAACTCATAATATACCTTTTAATTTTCTTTGTTGTCAATAAAC
>JBJEOX010000238.1:0-10577 GCA_051880935.1 Ruminococcus sp. | reverse complement strand
AGCTTACAGATAAAATTGCCGTAATCAACAACGGTATTGCTCAGCTTGACAGCGCAATAAGCGGACTTGACGACAAGTCGGTTTCCGTTGACAGCGCACTTGCTACAATCTCAAAACAGCAGTCAAGCGCTGACTTTAAAATGTCGTCTGCCCTTTCAACGCTGACTGCAAAGCAAAGCGAGGTTTCGAGTGCCGCTACTCAGCTTGAATCTGCCAAAACCGAGGTTCAGAGCTCAATCGACACCTTAAAAGAGCAAAAGGACAAAGCAAAAGACAAGGCGGATATGAACAACACCGTTACGCTTGAAAACGTTTCAAATATCCTCACTGCACAGAACTTTTCAATGCCCGCCGGCTACATAACCGACGACCGGAACAACAAATATATGGTACGTGTCGGCGACAAGGTTGACAACGAGGAAGAGCTTAAAAGCCTCGTGCTTTTTGACACAAAGATTGACGGCATAGGCGTTGTAACTCTTGACGACGTTGCAGACGTTTTCCTTGCAGATAATTCTGATGAAATTTATGCAAAAATCAACGGAAACGCAGGCGTTGTACTCAGCTTTTCAAAGCAGAGCGATATTGCAACCTCTACCGTCTGCGAAAATATCAACACCACGCTCAAAGAGCTGAGCGAAGAAAACGAAGGTCTTAACTTCACTAATCTCTACAGTCAGGGCGACTACATTTCAATTGTTATTAACAGCGTACTCCAGAACCTGCTTCTGGGCGCAATTTTAGCAATAATTATTCTCTTCCTGTTCCTGCGTGATATAAAGCCTACAATAATAGTTGCCTGCTCAATACCGATAAGCGTTGTTTTTGCAATCGTGCTTATGTATTTCAGCGGAGTAACGCTGAATATGATTTCGCTTTCGGGACTTGCAATCGGCGTCGGAATGCTTGTGGATAACTCGGTAGTTGTAATTGAAAACATATACCGCTTAAGAGGACTCGGCTACTCTCCGATTCAGGCGTCGCTTAATGGTGCAAAGCAGGTTGCAGGCGCAATTGCCTCGTCAACGCTGACTACAATATGCGTATTCCTGCCGATTGTGTTTGTAGAGGGAATCACAAGACAGCTGTTTGTTGATATGGCGCTCACAATTGCATACTCACTACTTGCAAGCCTTATTGTCGCACTGACGGTTGTTCCTGCTATGGGACAAAGAATGCTGCGCAAAATCAAGCCGCAGAAAAATCCCGATAACAGCAGAATTATCAAAGGCTACGAAAAATCCCTGCGTTTTGTACTGCGCCACAAGGTATGCTCAATTATCGTTGTAGTTGCAATACTTTGTGCAAGTATGTTCGGTGCGCTTGCAAAGGGTTTCAGCTTTATGCCGAATATGAGCAGTACCGAGGTTCAGGTTTCCGCAAAGCTTGACGATAACGCAACGCTTGAAGAAACAATTGACACTGCTGAGCAGATAAACAAGATACTAAACGACTATGACGAATTTGAAACAGTCGGAGTAATAACGGGCAGCAGCACAAGCCTTATGGGACTTTCGGGCGGCTCGTCGTCGGATGCAGGACGTGTTACCGCTTACGGCGTGCTAAAAGACGACTACACTAAGAAAAGCGAAGAAATCTGCGACAGACTAAACGCTGACCTTGAAAAGGTAAAGGGTGAAATTACCGTTAGCGGAGGCTCCTCGGCAAGCTCAATGTCATCACTTTTAGGCGACGGCGGAATAGAAATCACTCTCTACGGCGACGATATTGAAACGCTCAAGAAAACCGCAGAGGATATGGCTAAACAGCTTGAGACCGTTGAGGGAATTGATGAAACCGACAGCGGTGTGGGCGCAACCTCACCCGAAATCAAGGTAAGCGTAAACAAGGAGAATGCCGCTGAGAAAGGACTCACCGTTGCACAGGTATTTCAGCAGGTAGCGGCGGCAGTTGCAAGCGAAAAGACATCAACAACGCTTACAAACGGCAACGGCAGCGACATTGACGTTGTAATTGTCAAGGACGAAAGCAAAAATGTTTCTCCCGATACAATCGGCAGCATTGACATCACCTACAAAGACAGCGAGGAAAACGAAAAGACAACCTCTCTTTCATCAATCGCCGATATTTCAAAATCGGAAACAATTGACGTAATCACACGTCAGGACCAGAAGCGTTATCTTTCAATTACGGGTACGCTGAAAAACGGCTATACCCTGACAGACGTTTCAAACCAAGCTCAGAAGCTGTTTGACGGCTACAAGCTCCCCGAAGGCTGTTCAATTGAATTTGCAGGCAGTAACAAGGCTACAATGGAGGCAATATCGCAGCTAATGCTTATGCTTCTGCTCGGCGTAGTGCTTATCTACCTTATTATGGTTGCTCAGTTCCAGAGCCTTAAATCACCGTTTATCATTATGTTTACAATTCCTCTTGCATTTACGGGCGGTTTCCTCGGTCTGCTCATAACAGGCTTTGACGTCAGCGTTGTTTCGCTTATCGGATTCATAATGCTTTGCGGTATCATCGTAAACAACGGCATTGTGCTTGTTGACTACATCAACAGACTGCGCCGTGACGGAAAAGAGCGTGTTGAGGCGATTGTTGAGGCAGGCAAAACGAGAATGCGTCCTATCCTGATTACAGCTCTCACTACAATTCTCGGACTTTCCGTAATGGCTCTCGGAATCGGAACAGGTGCAGAGATGATGCAGCCGCTTGCAATCGTCTGCATAGGCGGTCTGATTTACGCAACATTTATGACGCTCTACATTATCCCCGTTATTTATGACGCTTTCAACAAAAAGGAGCTTCGCAAGGTTGAAGAAAGCGAGCTTGAAGCTATTGACGAGTAAAGCAATATATTGTAAAATAATTTTATAAATTTATGTGGGGTGGCAAAAATGATTTTAGTTACTACAGAAACTGTTTCTGGCAGAAACTGCGCAACGCTCGGACTTGTTACGGGCAACACTATCCAGTCAAAGCATATGTTCAGCGATATGGGACAGGGCTTTAAAACAATGGTAGGCGGCGAGCTTAAGTCTTACACCGAGATGATGGCAAAGTCAAGAGCTATTGCAACTCAGCGTATGATAGACCAGGCTGCCGCAATGGGCGCTGACGCAATTGTCGGAGTAAGATACACCTCCGCATCAGTCCTCCAACAGGCTGCCGAAGTGCTTGCATACGGTACTGCGGTAAAATTTGTATAATCAAAGTAAAAGCGAACGGCAGAAAACCGTTCGCTTTTGTTAGTTAAACGTTTACAGAATAATCACTTTTCTTTTACAATGTCGGCACACTGTCCGTCTGTCAGGCGGATAAGCTCAACAGGATTTAAGTCAATCTGATATCCGATTTTGCCTGCGCTGACGATAATCTGCGGAATATCCTGCGCCGTAACGTGGAACGTCGTTTTGTACTTCTTTTTCATTCCAATCGGAGAACAGCCTCCTCTTACATAACCTGTTACCTTTGTAATATCCTTGACGTGAATCATCTCAACCGACTTTTCACCAACGCTTTTGGCGCATTTTTTCAAATCAAGCTCATCTGCTACGGGAACTACAAAAACATAGTAGTCCTTACTTCCCTTTGTTACAAGCGTTTTGAAAACATATTCGGGATTCTGCCCGAGCAGCTTTGCTACGCTTACTCCGTCAACGGCTTCTTTGCCGTGAGGATATTCGTGGGCGGTGTACTCAATGCCCTCTTTATCGAGTATTCTCATAACATTTGTCTTGAATTCGCTCATTATTATCGTCTGCCTTTTATTTTAAATTTTATTGGAAATATTATTGATAATATTAGAATATCAAAATGTTTTATTTTTTTCAATAGCTTTTTATTTGGAGATAAAATCACAAATGAACAGCAGATTTTTGCTTTTTAGGTACAAACTGTTACACAAAAGCCAACAAAACATATAATTTGCCCAAAATGTACCCAGAATTAATTTAATTAATGATTGATTTTTTACGAAAAATATGTTATATTGTAGTTTATAAATATTTTTATATTTATTTTTTATCAAAAACAAAACTTCTTTTTGACAAAGCAAGGAGATGAATTATGGCTAAAGATATGTTGGACGCCGTTTTAAATGCCGAAAACGACTGCAAAGCCCGTGAAACCGAAGCAAAAGCAAAGGCTGAACAAGCAGTTGCACAGGCAAAGAAAGACTGCGAAAAGCTGATTGAAAACGCTAAAGCCGAGGCTGAGAGCAAGGCACAGGCTATGTTTGAAAAGGCAAAAGCAGACGGCAAAAAAGAGCTTGAAGAAGCCTATGCATTATCGGAAATCAAATGCAATAAAATTTCCGAAACCGCAGACAAAAACCGCTCAGACGTAATCAAAAAAGCAGTAAATTACCTTATTGACTGATTTTAGTCAATCACAAAGTGTGGTGATAGAAAATTGGCAAAATTAAAAATGAAAACCGTTCGGATTATCGCCTTGCGTGAGGACAGAAAACGGCTTCTTGAACATTTGCAGGACAGCTCGCTTGTACAGATTAAAAAGCGTGACAAGACTGCAAAGGGCTTTTCAAAGGTCGATTTGACCTCGCAGATGCAGGTTTTCGAACGAAACGTAACGCTTACGGAACAGGCGCTTAAGGTGCTTGACGAAATTTCTCCCGAAAAAAAGGGACTGCTTTCGTCATTTGCAGGCAGGCGTGAGGTTGACCCCGACGAAATCGGCGTAATCGCTTCAAAGGCAGGCGGCATAATCAACATTTGTTCAAGAATTACAGAGCTTGACAAAAAATGCACCGACAACGCCGCCGAGCAGGTGAGGATTAGCACTGCTCTTGCCCAGCTTGAGGTGTGGCAGAATCTTGACATTCCGCTGAATACGGGCGATACAAAGTCAACCGCTGTCTTTATCGGAACTTTTCCTCGTCAGTACAACAATCAATCCCTTGCAACCGAGCTTGCTTCTCAGAATCCGAAGCTTGAATTTGAATTTGAAATTCAGCATTCCGAAAGCAATATGACCTGTGTGGTAATCTTTACCCCGATTAGTCAGAAAACAATGGCTGAGGACGTGCTGAGAAACATAGGCTTTGCAAAACCTATGAGCCCGACAAGCCGCACGCCGAAAGTTAAAGCTGAAAGGCTGAGGGCAAAAAGCGAAAAGCTTTTACAAGAAACAGAAAAGGCAAGGAAAGAAATCGCCTCGTTAGCAGACAAGCGAAAAGAAATCTGCGACACGCAGGACTACTTCCGAATCAGAGCCGACAAATATCACGTAATTAACGAGCTTGACCACTCACGTCACGTTTTCGTAATCTACGGCTACATTCCCGAGGAGGACTGCGAAAAGCTCGAAAAGCTCTGCAACAGAGTTGCAGTCTGCCACATTGAGTTTGCTGATGCAGGCGACGATGCTCCCGTTAAGCTTAAGAACAATAAGTTTGCACAGCCTGCCGAGGGAATTGTAAAAATGTACTCTCCCCCGTCGCACGGCGACATTGACCCGACTCCGCTTCTTGCGTTCTTCTTCTATTTCTTCTTCGGAATGATGTTCTCAGACGCAGGCTACGGACTTCTGATGGTATTAGTAATCGGAATTGTCTTAAAGATATTCAAGCCCGATACGCAAATGCGAAACAACCTTAAGCTGTTTCAGTACTGCGGTGTTTCCACTTTCTTCTGGGGACTTATATTCGGCAGTATCTTCGGTGACGCTCCCGCAGTGCTCTACAATCACTTTACGGGCGCAGACTTGACAATGGCACAGATGCTTCCCTGGCCGACGCTCGACCCGCAAAAGGATGCGCTGACTCTTATGGTGATTTCAATCGCATTCGGTCTTGTGCATATTCTCGTCGGTATGGGCTGTAAGTTTTATGTCTGCCTCAAGCAAAAGGACTACGGCGGAGCGTTCTTTGACACAGGACTCTGGATGCTTATGCTCGTTGGCTTTGCAGTTCTTGCAGTCGGAATGATGCTCTCACCTGTTGTTCTCTATATCGGCGCAGGAATCGCAATTGCGTGTGCAGTCGGTCTTGTGCTCACTCAGGGCAGACACAAAAAGGGCTTTGGCAAGGTCATAGGCGGTCTTGCTTCTCTCTATGACATCACAAGCTACATCAGCGACCTCTTAAGCTACTCCCGACTTCTTGCGCTCGGTCTTACAACGGGCGTTATGGCTCAGGTGTTCAATATGCTTGCAACAATGTTCGGCACAAGCTGGGTCGGCTGTATAATTATGGTTGTTATCCTTCTTATAGGTCACGCAATCAACATCGGTCTTAACGCACTCGGCTCATACGTTCACACAATGAGATTGCAGTACGTTGAAATGTTCAGTAAATTCTACGAGGGCGGCGGACAGGAGTTCGAGCCGTTCTCGCTGAAAAGTAAATATATTAAAATTCAGGAGGAAAAAACAAAATGAATGGAATGTTTTTTGCACTTTTAGGCGCATCAATCGCAACTGCACTTGCAGGCTTCGGTTCTGCAAAGGGTGTTGGCGGCGCAGCACAGGCTTCAATGGGAGTTCTTTCCGAGGACTCATCAAAATTCGGTAAAATGCTCGTACTCACACTTCTTCCGGGTACACAGGGTCTTTACGGCTTTATCGTTGGCTTCCTTATTCTCGTAAACTGCGGTGTTCTCGGCGGTGCTATGCCTACTGTAGGTCAGGGACTTGCTTATCTCGGCGCTTCTCTCGCTATCGGTATCGGCGGTATGGTTTCGGGCTTTGCACAGGGCAAGGCTGCTGTTTCAGGTATTGCAATGAGCGCAAAGGATGACAGAAACTTCTCAAAGGCAATGGTTTCGGTTACTCTTGTTGAAATCTACGCTCTCCTTTCTTTTATCGTTTCACTTCTCGTAGTTATCTCCGTTTCCGGACTTGACATCTGATAAAAATATGAACAGAAAGGTGGGGTCTGTATGAACGGCGGCGACAAAATTCTTGACCGCATAAAGTCAGACTGCGACGAAAACATAAAAGCAATAAACGCAAAAGCCGAAGAAACCTGCTCGCAGATTCTTGCAGACGGCAAAGCGCAGGCTGAACAGGCAGCCCTCGAAATTGCTAAAAAAGCCGAAGTCAGGGTAAAGCAGATGAATGCGTCTTCAAAAAGCAGTGCAGAGCTTGCAGTGAGAAATTCATTGCTCAAAAGACGCCGTAAGGAAATTGACATTACAATGTCAAAAATTCTTGAATATCTTTTAAACCTTGATGATAAGCAATATTTTAAAATAATCTACAGGCTTGCTTCAAAGCTGAGCGGCAAATCAGGCGAAATTATGCTTAACTCAAAGGATATTTCACGCCTGCCAAAGGACTTTGAAAACAGGCTTTCACAAATCGGGCTGAACGCAAAGGTCAGCAAAACTGCGGCTGATATTTCAGGCGGATTTATCCTTAAATGCGGCGATATTGAAGAAAATATGGACTTTGCCGCAATAATCAGCGAAAAAAGCGGCGAACTCGAAGACCTGATAAACCGTGAGCTTTTTGCACAGTAAGGAGGAATTCAATGGCTTTATCATATGAATTTTCCATAGGCTCCGTACGTGCAAAGGAAACCTCGCTTTTTACAAGCGCCGACATTGACAGACTGCTCGCCTGCAAGGATGAAAACGAGCTTGTAAGGCTTTTGTCCGACAAGGGCTACGGCGACGGCAAAACGGTTGAGGAAATTATCGACAGCCACACAAAAGCTATGTGGGATTACCTCAAAAGCGTTGCTCCCGATTTTGAGATTTTCAACCCGTTTTTCTATCAGAACGACGTTCACAATCTCAAGGTTGTTTTAAAGGGCACAATGGCTGACCGTGATTACGGCGAGCTTATTCTGACGCCCCTGACAATCAGCGTTGAAATGCTTAAGGAGGCTGTTGAAAAAAGGAAGTTTTCACTTCTTCCCGACTGGCTTGCAAAAGCGGCTGACGAGGCATACGAAACGCTTGCCCACACGGGAGATGCACGAATGAGCGACGCTTCGGTTGACAGAGCGCTTATGGAAAAGATGATTTCATCTGCCGAAAGCTTCAGTTCGCAGTTTCTTAAAACTTATTTTAAAACCTATGTTTTTTACAGCAACATAAAAATTGCTCTTCGCAGCGCACGCACAGGAACAAGTATGGATTATCTGCTCAAAGCCCTGTGCGATGTTGACGATTTCAGAAAAAGCTCGGTAATTCAAGCCGCCTTAAAGGGCATTGATGCACTCGTTGACGAGCTTTCAAAATACAGCGAATACGGCTGCATTGAAGCAATAAACGAATACAAAAAATCTCCGTCTGCATTTGAAAGGTTTGTTGACAACAGGCTGATTAAAACTGCAAAGGAAAGCTGCAAGCGTGCAAGTGAAGGCGCAGAGCCGCTGCTCGGATATTACCTTGGCTGTGAGGCTGAAAAGAAGGTTATCCACATTATTGCAAGCGGTATAAGAACCGGAACCGACACGGATACAATCAGAGAAAGGCTGCGTGAAATTTATGGCTAAAAACATTGCCGTAATCGGCGACAGCGAGAGCATAAAGGGCTTTTGCGCAATCGGAATAGACATCTATCCCTGCGAAAGCATCGAAGATTGTCCGCACCTTCTCCGCAATATTGCAGACAGCGACAATTACGCAATTATTTTTCTTACCGAGGAGCTGTTTGATTCGGTTGAAAAAGAGCGCAGCCGCTATGAAGAAAAGCTGACTCCCGCTATTATCCCCGTTCCCGGCGTAAAGGGCAATACGGGTACGGGCTTAAAACGTCTGTCATCGTTTGTTGAACAGGCTGTCGGCTCCGATATTATCTTCAACGATTGAGGTGTATAATTTGAAAACAGGAATAATTACAAAGGTCGCAGGTCCTCTGGTAATTGCAGACGGAATGCGTGATGCAAATATGTTCGACGTTGTCAGGGTAAGCAGTCAGCGTCTTATCGGCGAAATAATCGAAATGCACGGCGATAAAGCCTCCATTCAGGTTTATGAGGAAACCTCCGGACTCGGTCCCGGAGAAACCGTTGAATCAACAGGCGCACCGCTTTCGGTTGAGCTTGGACCGGGACTTATCGGTTCAATTTATGACGGTATTCAGCGCCCTCTTAACGAAATTATGAAGGTCGCAGGAACAAACCTCAAAAGAGGCGTTGACGTTCCCTCGCTTGACCACAGCAAGAAGTGGCACTTTACCCC
This sequence comes from Ruminococcus sp., assembly GCA_051880935.1. Lineage (GTDB taxonomy): Bacteria > Bacillota > Clostridia > Oscillospirales > Acutalibacteraceae > Ruminococcoides. Next base: position 1,458 of record JBJEOX010000238.1, on the reverse strand, counting down.
GAGCGTAAAGAACGGCGACAAGGTTGTATCGGGCGACGTACTTGGTACAGTTCAGGAAACACACGCTGTTTTACACAAAATCCTCGTCCCGAACAAGGTTGAGGGTACTGTTAAAAAAATCAGCGAGGGCGACTTCACAATTGACGAGGTTATTGCCGTAATCGACAACGGTAAGGAGAAAACCGAAGTTAAAATGCTTACAAAATGGCCTGTCCGTGTGGGCAGACCGTACAAGAGAAAGCTCTCTCCCGATATTCTTCTCACAACAGGTCAGAGACCGATTGACACACTCTTTCCGCTTGCAAAGGGCGGTGTAGCCGCTGTTCCGGGACCGTTCGGCTCGGGCAAAACGGTTGTTCAGCACCAGCTTGCAAAGTGGGCGGCAGCTGACATCATCGTTTACATCGGCTGCGGTGAGCGTGGTAACGAAATGACCGACGTTCTTAACGAATTCCCCGAGCTTAAGGACCCGAGAACAGGCAACTCGCTTATGGAGAGAACAGTGCTTATTGCAAACACATCCGATATGCCCGTTGCGGCTCGTGAGGCTTCAATTTACACAGGTATTACTATTGCGGAATACTTCCGTGATATGGGTTATACGGTTGCTCTTATGGCTGACTCCACCTCACGCTGGGCAGAGGCTCTTCGTGAAATGTCAGGTCGTCTTGAAGAAATGCCCGGTGAAGAAGGTTATCCTGCATACCTCGGCAGCCGTCTTGCACAGTTCTATGAAAGAGCAGGACGAGTTATCGTAAACGGTACAGAGGATACCGAGGGTGCGCTGTCCGTTATCGGTGCAGTATCACCTCCCGGCGGCGATATTTCCGAGCCGGTTTCTCAGGCTACTCTTAGAATTGTAAAGGTGTTCTGGGGACTTGACGCAAACCTTGCTTACAAACGTCACTTCCCTGCAATTAACTGGCTGACAAGCTACTCGCTCTACACAGACCAGCTTGCCGACTGGTATAAGGAAAATGCCGCTCCCGACTTTATGGAGCTGCGTGGCAGACTTATGGCTCTGTTACAGGACGAATCGGAATTGCAGGAGATTGTAAACCTCGTCGGTATGGACGCACTTTCCGCTCCCGACAGACTCAAGCTTGAATCTGCACGTTCAATCCGTGAGGACTACCTCCACCAGAACGCATTTGACCCGACGGACACCTACACCTCGCTGAAAAAGCAGGTGCTTATGATGCGTGCAATTTTAAGCTACTACGATAAGGCTCTTGACGGACTTAACAAGGGCGCTGACATTGAAATGCTCGTAAATCTTCCCGTTCGTGAAAGAATCGGACGTTTTAAGTACGAGCCCGAAGACAAGATAAACGATGAGTACAAAAAGATTGAGGCAGAACTCGACGTAGAAATTGCAGATGTACTGAAAAGGAGTGATGACTGATGCCGAAGGAATACCGTACTATAAGAGAGGTCGCAGGCCCTCTTATGATGATA
>JBJEOX010000237.1:0-2067 GCA_051880935.1 Ruminococcus sp. | reverse complement strand
AACGGAAGTACTCAACCGCCTTAATGTTTTAGGGATTGCAGATACAACCGACTTGTTAATTAAACTTTGCTTTTCCGTATCAGGTTTGAGTGAAGAAGAAAACAGCTTTTACGACTTACACCTTGAACATTTCGGAGTGAAAAACGAAGTTGACACGTCAGAAAGCTTAAAAGATAAAATTGCAAGCATTGTTTCAGTCGGCACAGACCACGCAGCTTTCGACCTCTCCCCCGACGGAGCTAAAGAGATTAATAAAAAAATAAAAACAGTTGATAAAGTTTACTATTTCTCATATTCATATCAAACAACACAAGAAAAAACAACTGTTTTCAATACCGTTATTCAAGAGCCGATTTCATCAACCTTGCCCGTTTTGATTCTGCCCGCAGCTATAATGGGCTCATACACGGGAACAACTGACGGAGGAATCCAAATTGATAAATCTTGGCAGCCTAATGACGGCTTGGTAAGTGTTGTTTCGGCACAATGTCCCGACGGAGAAATATCAAGAAAATATTCTGATTCTTTAGGGGAATTTGAAAGAGGCGTTTGGTACATAATGCCTACTCGCACGGGTGACCACGGAACTGTTATCGGTCTCAACGCTGACGCTGAAAAGACGCATAAGTTCTACACGGATTGGTTTAGCAAAATAGACAGTATGGAAAGATTGTAACAGTTTAAACCGCCGTTATGATGTTTTTATTTCGCGACCGAGAAAATAGTCGGCACTAACCCCGTAATAATCGCAGAGCTTTAATAAATGATGAATCGGGAGTTCATTTGCACCTCTTTCGTATCTGGCATACATCGTCTGCGAAGTTCCGAGAATATCTGCTATTTCCTGCTGCGTTTTGTCATTGTCTTCACGTAAATCACGCATAATTTTAACATAATCCATAGTTTTATTATATAGAGTAAATATATTTACTATACATTTTTAGTAAATATATTTATTAAAGAGTATTGACTTTAGTAAATAAATGTATTAAAATTTAATTGCAGAAAATGCAAAATACAAGTTAAAAAAGGAGAGATTGTATGAAAATTTTCAAAAAAACACTGGCATTTATGCTGAGCCTTATTATGCTTCTCACTTGCTTTTCAATAATGGTATCGGCAGAAACCACAGAGGGTATTTATACCTACGTTGTTGCAGACGGTGAAGCAACAATTACGGACTTTGATTACTCCGACGTTGTAGGCGAAGTTGTTATTCCTTCGACGCTCGGAGGATATCCCGTTACCGCAATTGATGATTATGCATTCGAGGGATGCTACTTTGTAACAAGCTTTGTTATTCCTGACAGTGTAAGAACTACAGGTGAAGGTGCTTTTGCAAACTGCACAGCATTAAAGAGTATAACGCTCGGTGACGGATTGACTAATTTCCCGTTTGAAGTAATTGAGGATTCTGTTTTACTTGAAGAAATCAATATCGGAAAGAGCGTTAGAATCACTTCGGAGGATGCAATCGATTTTTCCTCGTTCTGGTATTCATATCAAAATCTCAACAACATAACTGTATCGAGTCAAAACCCCTATCTTGATGTTGTTGACGGTGTACTTTACGGCGAAAATATGACTCTGCTTCTTTATTATCCACTCAGCAGTGAAGCCACCGAGTATTATATGCCCGACACCGTTAAAGGAGTTTTCTATCCGTTAAGCTATGCGAACAACCTTCGCAAAGTTGTATACAACGATAAATTCTCATTCTGTGAAGACTTTGAGTATGATTATGAATACGCTAATTCTGTCAATGACTATTCAGATTGTGATTTTCTATACTTAATTGAGGTTATTGAAGCGTTTTCATTACTTGTCCCGTCAAAAGCGGCGGAGATATCTGTTCCTGATTCGCACCAATACTTATCGACCGAGAACAATGTGTTGTATAACAAAGATAAGTCTGTTATCATAAAATATGCACCGAACAGAGCTGACAATTCTTTTGAAATTGAGCCGACTGTTAAGATTACATCACTTTCTTTTTTGGCCGGTGCACGTAATATTAATCTTACGATTTCAGACGGATTTACGGATAACATAAATCAGTTTCTTCTC
>JBJEOX010000236.1:0-10730 GCA_051880935.1 Ruminococcus sp. | reverse complement strand
TGAAAGCAGAGCCTTGCAGATTTTCAAAAATGCACACAATCGGCGTTGCAAAGCTGTTTGTGCCGTAGGTGCTTATAAAGCGTATGAGATACGGCAGGTAAACAGCTATGAATGACAAGAGCGTGAACATAAAAAGTACCGCAATTTTTCTTATGAAAAGCTTTGTTTTTCCGTTCCTTGTCGGGCGGAAAAGGTTAATCATTCCGTTCCTGTATTCCACCGAAAAAACGTACGGAACGGCTATCAACAGGATAAGGCAAAGCAGAGCAAAGTCGTTCCATTCCCTCGTTTTGCTCGAAACAAAGGTGGAGTAAATGTTCTCGTCAATGAACCTTGCATCAACTCCGCTTTCCTTTAATTCAAGCAGTCGACTGTACTGCTCGCATACTCTTTCAAACGCAACGCCCTTGCTGTTTAAAATATTCTCAATCGACTTTGACATAGCCTGTTTTGTGCTTTCCGAAAGCTCGGTGTTTACTGTGATTTCGTCAAGCCGCTGTCGCAGACCGTCAAAGTATTGCTGTTGTTCTGCGATATAGTTTTCCTTTTCCGAGGTTATGTCGCCCTCGAGGTATTCCATATACGCTTTGTAATCTGCGTCGGAAACTTGGGAATATGGATAGCGCACCGTTCCAAAAGAGGAAACGACTGCAAAAAGCACAAGCAGAACAAACACAACCGCCATTTTATTCTGAACGGTGAATTTGAAAATTTCGCCCTTTAAAACGCCTGTACTGCCGTTTATTCTGAAAAATTTTGACTTGATTTTTTCAAACAGCTTTGAAAAGACATTCGCCTTTTTCTGCTGATTTCGCTTGCAGAATACCACGCAGGAAAATACGGCACACAAAACAAAGACGGCACCGAAAACGGCAAGCACAATCGGAACGGAGGTTACGGCATTTGAAAAAATGTTTAAATTCAAGTAACTTCCGAAAAACTCGCCGCCGTCAAGAATGTAGAAAATATTGATGTACTTTAAAAGATTTAAAAACGAATTCTGCCCTATTAAGGTGTAAAGCAGATACTCCGCACCGACTGCGCCAAGTCCTGTAAGATACATTGCCGCAGAGCTTGAAAAGCAGATAAACACAAGCGCAAGCAAGGACGAAACAACGAAAATTCCGATTATCTTTGCAAGTACAAATAGCAGTAAAAACTGACCGGAAGTTACCGGCAATGTGCAGTTGCGGAACTCGGAAATTGACTGAACGTTCACGCTCAAGTCAGTACTGCCGTACAGAAATGTGTTTACTGAAAAATCAGACAAAACAAACAGAACCGACACAACAGCAGACAGTACAAAAAGCACCGCAAGCTTTGCAATTATCGTTTTAAACCTGCCGAATTTTGTACAGCGGATAAGCGAATAAAGTCCCTTGTCACGCTCGTAGCCGAAAAGGTAAATGCAAATCAACAACACAACTGCAATTACAAAAAAGTCGGTCAAGCCGTATTTTACCATTGCTGTAAAAGAGTCGGAATTTACAAGGCTCAACTGGGTATCTTTCAGTCCCGAATAATCGTCGGCGGTCTTGTAAAGATTTTTGTAGGAAAAAGAATTTTCATCACCGAAGATTGACGACGCCGACTGCGCCTTTGCCCTGTCGTACATTTCGCTGATAAAATCGGGGTAGGAGTTTATGTACTCAATCTGCTGCGAAATGTCATAGAGAAAGCTGTTTTTCCAAAAGCTCTCCTCCCCGCTTTCGCTCATTTCAACAGCCTTTTTATACGCCTCGGGGTTGCTCTTTCTGTACTCCTCAAGCTCCGAGGTGTAGCTCTCAATAAGCTCCTCGTTGTCTGCCTGTGCAAGACTTTCAAGCCTGCCCGAAATTTCATAGGCAAGCAGTTCATTGTCAATCTGCTTTTTTGCATCGTCAAGCGGCATTGAGGAATATTCATCAAGCATTTTTCCGTACTCGTCGGAGTAGGTAAGCCTTAAATTATTTTCCTCTGTGTTCTGCGAGGAATATAGCAGAAAGCCGTTAATTACAAGGCAGAGAGCAAGGACAATTAAAAATATTCTTTTGTTTAGTACCTTTTTCAGTTCGTAAATAAAAAGTTTCATAGGTTTTATCTATTAGTCAAAAGTATAGATTTTCTCTGCATTTTCGGTATTGCTTTTATCAATATAATAAAGCGTTTTTTCTTCCTCGTTATAATCGACAAAGAAACTGCTGTCGCAGCCGATTTCGGCGGTAAATTCAAACGGCATATTTTTAAGCGTTGCCTTATAGCTTTTATCGCAGAAAATCAGCTTATCGGATTCGCTGTCATCATTTGCCGCTGAAATTATCAGGTTTTCACCGTCGTTTGTAAACGGAGTGTAGTATTGATAGCCGCCGATCATACTTGAACAATCCAGAATTTCTTTTTGATTTTCTCCGCTGAAATCACACTCATAAACCTTACTGCCACTTGCAAAAATAAGCTTATCGTTAAAAAACGTAAACATTGAATTTATGTTTACTTTCAGCTTTTCGCTGAGGTTTTCCCACTTGTCGGTCTGCAAATCGTAATTTATAAGATAGCTGTTTTCCTTTGTGCCTTCAAGCTTTGTTATCCACAAAAAGAGGTGATTGCCGTAGAACCTTGTATCGCATACGCTCATACCCTTTTGTATGTCGTATTTATAGTAAGGCAACAGCTCTGTTGTGTCGCCCTTGCCGTCGGCAGAAACCTTGTAAAGTGCAGTATTACTGCCCTCAGCCGCACCCTCAGTATCCTTTTTACTGCCTTCAAAATAAATATATCCTCTGTGGATTTTAAAGCTCCAGATTGTGCAGTCCCTTGTTGAGTACACAACCTCTCTGTTTGTTCCGTCAGCAGAAATTTTGCAGATTTCGTTCAGCTCATAGCTTACGCCGTCCTTGTCGGTCTTGTCCTCGACAGCCTGAAAATAAATGCTGTTGTTATAGTAAACAAGGCTTTTGAAAGAGGTGTTCAGAAAAGCCGTACACTCCTGCTTTTTCTCAAAGGACGTTTCCCTGTCGTGCATACAGTCGCCTCTGTTGCAAAGAGGCTGGCACTTGTGCGTTGCCTTGTCAATCACATACAAAAAGCCGTTGTCGGTATTGAGAAAATAAATTCCCTTGTCGCTCTCAGCAAAGTAAAGCTGACTGCCGTATCTTATGAAATTTTCCTGACTGTCCTGATTGAACACATATGTATCGGTGTTGTCAATTTTTAAATTATTCTCGCCGCAGGCGGAAAGTGCGCCTGCTAAAAATACTGCAACAATTATTGCCGATAATAACCTTTTCATCACTATACCTCTGCTGATAATTCAGCTTTTATATTTCCGTTTTCATCAAATGAAATATTCAGCTTATATGTTTCCTTTGAGTTGTCGTTATAGTTTACTGTAATGTCAATTGTTTCGCCCTTTATATCGGAGTAATTAAAGCTGTCCTTGCTTTTGAGTGCTTCTTGTTGTGAATTGTAGAACAGCTTTTCGTAGCGGTAAATAAAGCTGTCCAGCGCTACATTCTGATTTGTTTCAACCGATTTTTCGAGGATTATTGCATCATCGGGTTTGTCGGCAAGCTCCTTTTTAAAATTCGGGTCTGTTGCTCCTTTCAGAATTTCAATCACAACGACAGGCTCATCAATCTTCTGCTTTTCATCAAGATAATAAAACTCGTCGCAATCCTTTAAATTATCCTCGTTCCATAGATAAACATCTGCACCTGCAATTATCTTGCTCGGGTCGCTCCTTGTTCTTGTAATTTCGTTGTATGTCATACCGTCGAAGTAGACGTTCCTTATCTCGTCAAATTCTCCGCCGTCCCACTTAAATTCAAAATTTATCTCGGGCTTGAACGAGTCATCAAGCTTTGATTTATCAACGGGATAATAAAAGTCGAATACATCAACAAGGCGTGTAACCTTGTTATACTTATCGTATAGAATCGTCTTGTTTTCACTTTTTGCAACAACGCTTTTTATGCTGTTGCCCTTAAAGCAAAGGTACATATTATCAAAGGTTTCTTCTTCATTCTTATTAAAAACAAGCTTTGAATTTTCAATTTTCTCTTTTCTTTGCTCAACTGTAACAGACTTGCCGGATTCAAGTTTTGTGTTATTTTCTGCCGTTTCCGATGTTCCAAAATAAAAGCTGATTTCTTTATTTGTGCAACCCGAAAATGACGTTATTGCTGTTATGCAAATCACAAGCAACACAAGGCAAAGTTTTTTATTCATATCTGTAAACCTCTTTGTATGTAAGCTCTTTTCCGTTATTGAGAAAGTCGGATTTTTTGATACAGCACAAAACCTGTGCGCCGCTTTCCTCCGACTTCTGAAACCACATATAATCGTCGCCGAAGGTTATAGCATACATAACGTCATTAACTTCATCGGGAATGGTAACGTCAGATTTTTTCTCTCCGTTTTTGTCGTAAACGGAAATTATTTTTTCATCAGAACTTTCACCAACTGCCGACTGATTGTAAACGTAAATATAGCTGTCGTCGCAGAACACCTGATAATTATTGTTTATCTCTGTTACCGTCTGCGGATTTGTTCCGTCAGGCTCACTAATGCATACTCTTTTCTTGTCGTGGCTTGTATCCGTACCGACTAATTTGCCGTCGGAAAAGCCGACAAATTCATAGTCGTTTTTATACGGGTCAATAGTTGTATAGCTTCCGTCAGAAAGGCTGTATCTGCCTATTTTTCTGACTATAGAAACCTCACCGTCAATTTTTTCACCTTTAATAATTTTCTCGTAATCAGCCTCTTTTTCATATCCGTTTACGGTGACGTACATATAGCCGTCATAGATATTGCGGAGCGTACCCGAAGCACCGTAAATTCCTTCAAGCTTTGAAAAATCGATAAATTCCTCCTCACGCTTATCCGAAAGGCTGACTCTGTAATAATTGCCTGCTTGCGTTTCGGAATTTTCTTCGCTTATACCAGCCGACGTCTGGTAGTAAAAATATCCGTCGTAAATAAACCAGTCGCAGATAAACTTGTCCTTGAACTCCATAGCCGTATCGGACTGCGTACCGTCAAGCGAGGTGCTTTTCAGGATTGTTGAAACCTCGTCGGTATTTTCGTTATACCGAGTTGCAAGATAATACATTTTATCCCTGTATATCTGAAAATTGTCGAAAGAGAATTCCATATCGCTGATTTTAGCATTGCAATCGGGGAAATCTCCCGTATGCAGGCAGTCGGTTTTGTTGCAGAGAGGCGTTGAATCAAGCGTTTCTGCATCGGTAAAAATAATATGGTCGCTTACAATATTATAATATCCGCTGTCGGATTTCTGAGTCGGAGCCCTTGCACCGTCATACTTGAATATATACTGAAAATCGGGCATTGAGGAGCTTGAGAGTCTGACCGAATTTGCATTTTCACTACAGCCGGAGCAGATTAACAAAGCGGATATAATCATTAAAGCGAGTGCTTTTTTGTTAATTGAGAAAAATAATCTTATCCTTTTCATATTATTGCATTCCCGTCTTTTGTTTAAATATATAAATATCTATAATTTAATTATACTTATATGTAAATTTTTGTCAATATAATATGTAAAAGCAGGATGCCTATTGCCGAAAAAAATTATTTTATTAAAAAACAACCACCGTTATAGTCATAAACATTCAAAGCCGGAGTTTCGGAATTATCCAAAAAATAGATATTTTCTTCATCTGCCGTAATGAAGATTTCATTTCATGTGTCCTTTATTTTCTTTGTACCTTTTTCGCCGACGAGATATACTCCTTCGTCCGTAACGCATACAAGAGTGTTGCCGTTAAAGCAAATTTCACTGCACGGCTTTTCAAATACCGCTTTGTCGTCATTGAGGGAATAAACATAGCCGTTATCAAGCAGATTAATATAGTAAATATCTTCATTGCCGACAGCAAAATTTTCTGTATTATTTTCACTTAACAGCTCCTCTTTTTTACTTTGCAGATTCATTTTCATAAGCTTGCCCGAATTTATATAAAATGCATTTCCGTTTTTAATCTGAAAATCCAATATATTTTTTCCGTCAATCAGCTTTTCTGACGTACCGTCTGAAACATTGTAGCTTGTAATTCCGCTTCTTGATGAAAAATAAAGCTTGTTTTCATAACCTCCGACAAGATTTTCAAGATTCTGTGTTGTCAAATCAATTGACATTCCCGAAAGCCCCGGTACTAAATCCTCCATTCTGAGGAATCCGTCAAGCTCATAGTTTTTACCGAGAACGGCAATTTCACTTTTATCAAAAGTTTTCAAATCAAGCAGGCTTACGGTATTTTTGTTTTTGATAACCGCCGTATTTACGCTGATAAATCCAAGCGTATTCGGAGTATCTGTGGGGAGCTCGTCAACACTTATTATCATTTTCTCCGACTTTGAGTAAATCAGATTAGTGTCGGCTATGATAATATAATTATCGGACGCATCTTCAAAATCGACTCCTGACGAACAGGAACACAGCGAAAAAATCATTACAGTAGACAACACTGCAAACATAGGCTTTTTTAAGTGGGGAACGTAAAATCTCTTACCCGAAAGTCTGCGTGAAGTAAATGCAATCATCATAAATGAAACTAAAATAAGGACTGAAAACACGATAATCATCTGCGACGTTGTAACCTCTCTGAAAATATACTCTTTACCTATGTCCGTTTTCTGCGTACCGCTTATGTACCCCGTTGACATCATCGCACCGACAGGCAAAGGGAGAAGATAACGAAGTTGTCCCTCTGTTGAGGAGTTTAAAATATACATAGGCACTAAAACTGTAGCAAGCGAAAAGGTCATTGCAGGAACAGTCTTTTTAAACAGCACCGCAAAAAACATTGCAAACGCAGAAAACGAGCAGTAACCAACAATTTTTGTAATTACCAAAGCTATGTAAGCCTGACCGAGAGTCAGGTTTTTTGTTGCTCCCGAAAAGCTTTTCACACTCTGTAAGGGATAGTCAATTCCGACAAGGTTATACTTTGAAGCATAGACAGCGTAATGAATTATTCCGACAATAACGGTTACAAATGCAACCGAAGAGAGCACAACAAGCACCTTGCTTTTGCCAAGTGCTCTTCTCCCTTTTACGCTGACGGAGTTTATCGTTGTCATATCCGAATTCTGCTCAACCGAAATTGAAACCACCGAAATAATCAGCGTAAAAATCAAAAGAAAAAAGTCAAAGCCGTAGGTCTGAAAGAGCTGTCCCCAGCCTGTATAATCAACAAAATAGTGATTTACGGTATCTTCTCTGACGTATTTATCGCAGGAGGCGAGATATTCAACCACATTTCCCTGTGATGATAATTCGCTCAGTTCGGAAAGCCTTTTAATATATTCCTCGGACGTAATTTTATTTTCCGAATACTCTTTTTCAAGCTGTGAAAAAGAAGTGCTTATGCTGTTGTATTCAGCCTGCAAATCCGAAATAAGCTGCCCTTTTTCATCTGTGTATTCGCCGCTGAGGTTTTCCATAAAGCTTTTGTAAAATTGCTGATTGCTTTCATCGCTGAATACAGGGTAGACATTTGCACCGAGCTGAGTAAATAACGAGAAAATTATTACTGCAACAAAAAGCAACAGCATTTTGTTATTGAGAAACAGCTTTTTAAATTCCGCATTCATCAGCCTCATAAACGCACACTCCTTCTGAAAGTAAGCTTCGGAAACCTCAACCCCATTTTAAGCGGCATTGAAAATATCAAAATGCACAAAATAAATACAATGACAACGCCGACAAAGCCGGCAATTACGTAGCTTAACACAGGCGTACCAAAAAGATTTACTGCCGAAAAATCGCAAAAATAATTGAAGGAAACAAGCAGAGAAATCGGATTGAAAAGATTAATAATCTCCCCTGCTGTGTCGGTAAAAAACGTCTTTATGAGCATAAGTGTAAAAAACAAACAAGCACCCGTTACAAAGGGAGCAACAGAGCGTCTGAACAGCTTTGACAAAAGCAAAAACACAAGGCAGATTACAGACATTCCGATTGTCCTCATTGCAAACAAAATTAAACAGAATTGCCGCACCGTAATATCTGTACTGCACATTTCAAAGCCCTGAACAGCGTATAAAGACTGACCCAAGCCGTCAAGTCTTGCAAAGCACATAAACGATGAAAAATCGCATATTGAAAATATAAGTTCAATTGCAAAAGTGTATATCAGCGCAGAGATTATCTTTGCAAATGCGGTTTTTCTTCTGCCGTTTTTTGAGGTAATCAAAACGGTATCCATATCGCATTCACATTCACTGCTGAAAATCGGTACAACTCCGAGCAAAAGCATTATTACCGACAAAACCGACGAAAGACTGTATCTAAAATAATCGGGAAGTCCGTTTGTATCGTAAATTCCGGTTATTTTTCTGCCCGAATATGTATTGTAATATAGTTTGTTTTCCGCCTCGTAAAACTCGTTCTTTCCGCTGTAATACTCTGCTTTTCTGAGTGCCTCGGCTGACTTTTGCTCAATATTTTCATTATAGCTCTGTGCTTTGTCAATGTAATCCCTGTACGTATTCCAGAGCTGCAAATCCCAGAACGCATAACCCGTAATAAAATCATTTTCGGGTGCAGTCTGATTAGCATACTTTTCGTTATAAAGCAATCCCGACAGCTTTTCAGCCTGCTGATAAATCAGAGCTTGTTTATCCTCCGTAAGCTCACCGTCAAGCTGTTCACGCAGATAAAGCTGACCTGTGACTACGCAATCATCAACGCCGTTATGAATATTATAATTGCGGTAAATATTTATAATATTCAGCATTAAAAACACGGCAAGGGCGATAAAAATCACCCTGTTTATAAAAATCTTTTTCAGCTCGCATTTTACAATTCTCATATTTCACCGCCGCTTTCGGATACATAACAGAGGTAAACCTCCTCAAGCGTTGCAGGCACATTCTGCGCACTTTTACACGGCTTTTCTCCTACTGTTTTAATCAGGAACCCGTCTCCCGAATACTGCACATTACTTACGATATAGCGTGATAATGCATCTTCAATTTCATTGTGAGAAATCTCAAACGACCACACCCTGCCGTTTATTGATTCAATCAGATTTTCGGGAGTATCATTGCAGATTATTTTTCCTTTGTTAATAAGAATTACATCTCTTGCAATTGACTCAACGTCGGTTACTATGTGCGTTGCAAGAATAACCGTTTTGTCCTCACTGATTCTTGAAATCAGATTTCGAAAGCGTATTCTCTCCTTCGGGTCAAGTCCTGCTGTCGGCTCGTCGAGAATCAGAATTTTCGGATTATTTATAAGCGCCTGCGCAATGCCGAGCCTTTGACGCATACCTCCCGAATACGCTCCTACCTTTTTCTTTTTATCATTTTGCAGATTAACAAACTCAAAAAGTTCATCAATTCTCTGCTTTGCTTTCTTTTTTGTAAGTCCTTTTATTACGGCTATGTATTCAAGGAACTCCTGCGCCGTATAGTTTGAATAAAAATGCGGATATTGCGGAAGATAGCCGATATTGTCATAGTAATCCGAGCCGAGAGCTTTTACGGATTTTCCGCCGAACAAAACCTCTCCGCTGTCTGCATTAAGGATATTCACTATTATGCTTATAAGCGTAGTCTTGCCTGCTCCGTTCGGTCCGAGCAAGCCGTAAACGCCCTTTTCAAAAGTGCAATTAAGATTATCAAGCACCTGTTTCTTTCCGTATGACTTACTGATTGATTTAAGCTCAAGCGTACTCATAATCACTCCTCCACCTGCACATAAAGCGGTGTGCTTATTGCAATTGTATTGTAGGGATTTTCGGTCGTACCTTTAAGCTGACAGGCATAAATCTGCACCTTGTTCGTCTCGTTTAAATCATTGCTGTCCAGCTTAAAATCATAGGTATAATATGTGTTCTGCTCAACGTCAATTTCAAGATACTCACTTCCGTCAAACACAGCATACGGTTTGTCGTTCACAAGCACGCTCATTACCGTTTTCTGCGTATCATATTTAAGATAGTCGCTGTAAACATTATGAACTCGTGCCGTCAGTTTTAATGACTCGCCCTTCGTTGCTTTAACAAGATACTGAAAAGACTCATCGCCGTTTTTAAGGATTTCAGCCTTTACATTTTCGTTTTCATACTCATCGGCATTTTGTGACGTCATAGGTTTTGTATCGTACTTTTTGCAGGACTTGTATTCCTGCTTTGCATCACAATTTATTTTTAAGGTCGGAGGATAAATTCCGAAAAGATTTGAAGCTGAAATGTTGACGCTTCCGTCACTTTCGGGCAGATATGTATTGTTCACACTGCAAACAACGTCGGGATAAACCACACTCCCCTTTTCAAACATATCGGGATTGAATTTTACCGAAAAGTATCTGTTCTTATTCTCCTCACAACAGGCTTTATCAAAATTAAACTGATGAAAAATCTCGGATTTGCTCTCGTCAGACAAGGACTGTGTAAAACTTTCATCGGAATATTCCTGCATTGAAAACGGCAGAAAATACCCCTGAACATTCAGATACACTCCCATATCGGTTTCACTTGAGTTTGATATGTTCATTCTTACGTGCATAACAATGTCGTCACCGTTATATTCAAGCGGTGTTGTTTCGCTGTAGGAGTAGTTGAATCCTCCCGACATAGATACGCCGTTATTTTTAGTGTCATAATCAGATACCGTACTCTGCAAATCGGAAGATATACTCTCAACGCTTGAATTACTTTTACCCGATGAAGATATGATGTTATCATCAGAGCAACCGCAGAATGTACACATTACCG
>JBJEOX010000235.1:0-2093 GCA_051880935.1 Ruminococcus sp. | reverse complement strand
CACGCTGACTTTTCCGTTTGTTTCAACAATGCAGTATTGAACGTCCTCAATTGAAAAAATGTTTTGCTGTCGCAGTTGTACGCATAAATCCTCGGTCGTCAGCCTTAGTCTGCGCATTTCGTTCTGTAAAATTTTGCCGTCACGTATTACCACAATCGGACTGCCGCACATTATTTTGCGGAATTTTCCACTTTTCATCATCAGCACGCTTGCCGCAATTTCAAGCGCAACAAGCACCATTACGGGAATTATACCGCTCAGAAGCGGCTGAGAAGTATTCTGCATAGGAATAGCGGCAATTTCCGATACTATAAGCGTTATTACAAGCTCGCTCGGTTGCATTTCGCTTATCTGCCGCTTGCCCATAAGCCTTACCGCAAGTATGACAAAAGCATATAGAAGTATTGTGCGAATAATTGAAATAATCATAGAATCACCACTGTTAATATCTGCAAAAATAGCTTACATATTCTTCCGAATAAAAATATACTTGCGGTAAAAACTAATTATCGGTGATAAGATGTACAACTCGTTGATAAAAAATCTTGATACGCTTAAAAAGATGTTTGCCTCCTCAGCAGATTTTACTGTGCGTGAAATGACCTTGTCTGCACAAGATTCTGTAAAAGCGGCGATAATTACGATAGAGGGAATGTGCAGTAAAGAGGTAATTGCTCTCTCGATAATCAATCCTTTGCTTGCGTACAGCTTTTCAAAAACTTCAGCGGATAATATTTTTGATGAAATAAAGACTTCTGTTTTAACATCAAGTGAAATCGTAGAATTTAACACCTTTGATGATGCGGTAATGTTTTCAACCTCAGGATTTGCCTTGCTTGCTGTTGACGGAACAGACAGAATGCTTGCAATAGGCGTTCAGGGATTTTCATTCCGAGGTGTAAGCGAGCCTGAAAGCGAGGTCGTTCAGCGAGGCTCAAGAGAAGGCTTTACCGAGCCTCTGCGAATTAATATGACGCTTATCCGCAGAAGAATAAAAAGTCCCGACCTTGTGTTTGAAACAATAACTGTCGGCAGTGAATCACAAACTCAGCTTATGCTTTGCTATTTGCAAAAAAGTGTATCTCCCGAAATTCTGAAGAAAATCCGTAACCGACTGAATAATTGTAATCTTGAAACGGTGCTTGCGTCAGGTTATCTTACTGAATATCTTGAAGATAAAGGCTCAAAGTCGATTTTTTCGGGAGTGGGAATTTCCGAACGTCCCGACACCGTCTGCGGTAAGCTGACAGAGGGCAGAGTTGCAATACTTGTCGACGGCACTCCTGCTGTAATAATTTTACCTCACTTGTTTGTTGAGGAATTTCAGAGCGTAGACGATTATTCAAACCGCCCGTACTACGCAACGTTTATCAGAATTCTAAAGTACCTTTCATTTTTTATTGCAGTGTACCTGCCTGCGCTTTATACAGCATTTGCGCAGTTTCACCCCGAATATTTCCCGACAGGACTGCTTATAAAAACCTCGGAATCCCTTTCTCAGACACCATTGCCGGTAACGCTTGAAGTGGTAATAATCACCTTTGTATACGAGATTATGCGTGAGGCAGGACTTCGAATCCCAAAACCTCTCGGACACGCAGTCAGCATTGTAGGTGCGCTTGTAATCGGTGAAAGCGCAGTAAGCGCCGGCTTTATCAGCTCATCTACACTTATGGTAGTTGCAACCGCCGCAATTTGCAGTTACGTTACCTCTCCGTTATATCCGCCTATAACAGTTCTGCGTTTTTCGTTCGTAATAGTCGGAGGAATTTTCGGCTTGTGGGGAATAGTGCTTGCCTCCTGCGTTGTAATGATTAATATGTGCGCCAAAACTTCACTCGGTGTGCCGTATATGTCGTCGCTTGCACCGTTCTCGCTGAAAAGTATGAGGGATGTTTTTATCAGAGCTGACTGGAAGAGCCTTTCAAAGCGCACAATAAAGGTGCAGAAATTCCCTGAAACGGAGGACAGCTATGCAGACAAAAATTAAATTTCCGTCAAAAAGATTGTTGCTTCTTATATTTCTTTCAGGTGTTTCCGTAATTCTGCTCGAAAGCTTTGACCTTCCTGAAAATACGTCATTTCTGTTCAAT
>JBJEOX010000234.1:0-10801 GCA_051880935.1 Ruminococcus sp. | reverse complement strand
ATGTAGGGAACGGTCTTGACCGTTCCGCTGAATCACAGCAGACTTCTATTGATTCGGAACAGTCAGGACTGTTCCCTACACGTCAAACTATCAATATATAAATAATCTGAAAGGTTAGGTAAAGATATGGTTTCAGTAGCAATAATGGGACACGGAGTTGTGGGCTCAGGCGTAGCCGAAATCCTCACAACACACAAACAGAAGCTTTTTGCAAGTCTTGGCGAGGAAATTTACATCAAGCACATTCTTGATTTGCGTGAATTTCCCGACAGTCCTCTTGCCGACAGATTTACAAAGGACTTCAACGACATCATAAACGACCGTGAGGTCAGAGTTGTTGTTGAGGTTATGGGCGGCTTAAACCCTGCCTACGACTTTGTAAAGCAGTGCTTAAAGGCAGGCAAAAGCGTTGTAACCTCCAACAAGGAGCTTGTTGCGGCGCACGGAGCAGAGCTTCTTGCAATTGCAAAGGAAGAAAACGTAAACTTCCTTTTTGAGGCTTCGGTAGGCGGCGGTATTCCGATTATCCGTCCTATGAGCCAGTGCCTTGTGGCTAACATTGTTTATGAAATTGCAGGCATATTAAACGGTACCACAAACTTTATCCTTACTAAAATGATTGAGGACGGTATGCAGTTTGAGGATGCATTAAAGCTTGCTCAGGATCTCGGCTTTGCCGAAAGAAATCCTGCTGCCGACATTGAAGGTCACGACGCATGCCGCAAAATCTGTATTCTTGCTTCCCTTGCATTCGGCAAGCACGTTTATCCCGATTCGGTACATACCGAGGGCATTACAGAAATCACTCTTGAGGACGTTAAGTATGCCGAGGCGTTCAACTGCGTAATAAAGCTTATCGGCAAGGTTAAGCGCCTTGACGACGGCAGAGTCGACATTCTTGTTGCTCCTATGTTCGTTCCGAATATGAGTCAGCTTGCAAATATTGACAACGAGTTCAACGGAATTATGGTAAGAGGCGACTGCACAGGCGACGTAGTATTCTACGGCAAGGGTGCAGGCAAGCTTCCGACAGCAAGCGCAGTTGTTGCAGACGTTGTTGACTGCTGCAAGCACCTCAAAACCAGAAAGTACCTTTTCTGGGCAGACGGAAACGGCAGCAACATCATTCCCTATACAGAGTCAAAAACCGCCGTATATGTTCGCATCAAGGGCGAAAATGCTCTTAAAAAGGCAGAAAAGATTTTCGGCGCAATCAGCGTAATTAAAAGAGAAAATGTTCCTGCTGATGAAGCTGCATTTGTTACAACAGAAATGCCCTATGGAGATATTATGGAAAAGACAGAAGCACTCAAAAACGAGGGTGTGGAGGTTCTTTCAACAATCCGCATAGGCGATTTATAATAAAGTCGTGTTTCCCGACACGAAATAAGAGTAGACAGATTGATATTGCTTAACTTATTTTGCCCGACTATATCGGAGCAGTTTGCTATAAAGTAAAAACTAAAAGAGGAGTATTGAGTAAATGAGTTTGATAGTTCAGAAATTCGGCGGCAGCTCTGTTGCAAACGCCGAGCGTGTAATGAACGTTGCGAGAATCGTAACGGACACCTTTGCAAAGGGCAACGACGTTGTAGTTGTTGTTTCCGCACAGGGCGACACAACAGACGACCTTATCGAAAAGGCGCAGGAGATTAACCCCAACGCTTCCCGTCGTGAAAAGGATATGCTTCTTGCCGCAGGCGAGCAGATTTCAATTTCACTTCTTGCAATGGCAATTGAAAAGCTCGGCTACCACGCAGTTTCACTGCTCGGCTGGCAGGCAGGCTTTGAAACCACTTCCGCACACACAAGTGCAAGAATCAAAAGAGTTGAAGCTTCAAGAATCAGACGTGAACTTGACAAAAAGAATATTGTTGTAGTTGCAGGCTTTCAGGGACTTTCAAAGTACGGCGACGTAACAACGCTCGGCAGAGGCGGCTCCGACACCAGTGCAGTTGCTATTGCCGCTTCAATGCACGCTGATTTGTGCCAGATTTACACAGACGTTGAGGGCGTTTACACAGCAGACCCCAGAAAGGTTAAAAACGCACAGAAACTCAAAGAGATTTCCTATGATGAAATGCTTGAGCTTGCCACACTCGGCGCTCAGGTTCTTAACAACCGTTCGGTTGAAATGGCTAAAAAATATAACATCGAGCTTGAAGTGCTTTCAAGTATGGCTCAGGCTTCGGGTACAATAGTAAAGGAGAAAACAAAAATGGAGAAAATGTTAATCAGCGGTGTTGCTAAAGATACAGAGGTAGCAAGAATTTCTGTAACGGGTATTCCCAACCTTCCCGGTCTTGCTTTCAAGATGTTCTCAAAGCTTTCTGCAAAGGATATCAATGTTGATATTATCCTTCAGTCTATCGGTCACGACGGTAAGAAGGACATCAGCTTTACAGTTGCAAAGGACAGGGGTCAGGAAGCTGTTGACTGCCTTAAGGATTATATGGAAAACCTCGGTGCAGCTGAAATTCTCTATGATGACAACGTTGCAAAGATTTCAATCGTAGGCGCAGGTATGGAAAGCCACGCCGGCGTTGCAACAAAGATGTTTGAGGCTCTTTATGACGCTCAGATTAACATTCAGATGATAAGCACAAGTGAAATCAAGGTTTCCGTTCTTATCGACGCAGCAGACGCTGACAAGGCAGTTTCTGCAATCCACGCAAAATTCTTTGACTGATAAAAAAGTCTGATATTCGGGCAGCCGTCTGGCTGCCCGATTTTGTTTTATAATATTAATTTTTTGTCCGCTAAACCATAATTTAGCAAATTAACAATGTACAATTAACAATTATGGTCGAGTGGATAAGTGGGAATAATTTATAAGTATAGTGCCCGAATTTATTTATATGCGGCGTTGCCGCAGGTGTGGAATTATATTATTGTAGTGGCGAACTGCGTTCGCCATATTTCATAAATTGCGTTGCAATTTATGAAACGGGACGTCTGGGAAGCCGTCCCCTACGGAAAGGTTTGTTTTCCTTTATAACTACAGTTTAATCGGTAAAGTTTGATTGCCACTGCGGACACGGCACGCTGTGTCCCTACGGTTATAATATAAACGTTTCCTGTATTGCCGTAGGGGACGGGTTCCTACACGTCCCGAAACGTTACCTATATATCAATTTAAAATTCGGGCAACCGTTTTATCCATACAATCCGATTTTTCCACTCGATTTGCCCGTCGAGGCACTCGACAAATTATGGTTTATACACATTTGTAAAGTAAAATATATTGATAAAAACGGCTGAAAATGGTATAATTGTGTAAATACATCTACATATATACGGGTGATTTAAATGAGTCTTGTTGAATTTAAAAATGTATATAAACGCTATAAAATGGGCGAAGTTGTAATAAACGCCGTTGACGGAATTTCCTTTAAAATTGAACAGGGAGAATTTGCAATTGTTGTCGGCGCTTCGGGTGCAGGCAAAACAACCGTACTGAACATTCTCGGCGGTATGGACAACTGCACCGAGGGTGAAATCATCGTCAAAGGCAAGGACATAAGCAAATTCAGCGATAAACAGCTCATTGAATACCGCAGGTTTGACATAGGCTTTGTATTTCAGTTCTACAACCTTGTACACAATCTGACCGCAAAAGAGAATGTTGAGCTTGCGGCGCAGATTTGCAAAAATCCGCTCGACAGTGAAAAGGCACTTGAGAGTGTAGGACTCCTTGAGAGAAAAGACAACTTCCCTGCCCAGCTTTCGGGCGGCGAACAGCAGAGGGTTTCAATTGCAAGGGCGCTTGCAAAACGTCCGGGACTTCTGCTTTGCGACGAGCCAACGGGTGCGCTTGACTACAACACAGGCAGACAGATTCTCAAGCTGTTGCAGGACACCTGCAAAAAGGAGAAGATGACCGTTGTGCTTATCACTCACAACAGCGCAATCACCCCTATGGCTGACCACGTAATCGAGATGAAAAGCGGTAAAATCGTTAGGGATATTTACAACGAAAATCCAAAGAACGTTGAAGAAATTGAATGGTAATTTCACAGGGAGGCTTCCCGTATGACAAAATCACTCCTTAAAAACACGTTTCGTGAAATAAAAAATTCCAAAGCACGTTTCATTTCCATTATGGCTATAATTGCGCTCGGCGTTGGATTTTTTGCAGGAATCAAGGCTACCATACCGTCAATGTACAACCTTGCTGAGAATTACTACCAAGAGCAGAACCTTATGGACTACAGGCTTGTTTCCACAGTCGGCTTTGACGAGGACGATATCAAGGCTGTTGAAAAGACCGAGGGTGTTTCTTCGGTTATGCCGTCATACTTCTGCGACGCACAGATTACAGCCGAAAACGGAGGAAACGTTGTAAGGCTGATTGCCGTACCCGAGAAATACGGTAACAACGGTGAACAGAATACGCTTGTTCTCAAAGAGGGCAGAATGCCCGAAAAGCCTGATGAATTACTCGTTGAGCACGACTCAATTTCGGGCATAAGGCATAAAATCGGCGACAAAATCACCTTTTCAAAAGAGGCAGGCGACAAAGACCTGACAGAACAGCTTGACAGCCTTGAATACACAGTTGTCGGTATGGTGAATTCTCCGCTGTACATATCGTATCAGCGTGGCACAGCAAGAATAGGAAACGGCAAAATCTCCGAGTTTATGTATATAGGCAGTGACGGCTTCAAGACCGAACGTTATACGGAGCTTTATGTAAAGGCTGATTTTTCAGAAAACTGCTCTGCATTTTCTGAGGATTACGAAGAAAAATCGGAGAGCCTTGCAAAAATTCTTGAGTCTACTGCAAACGCACAATGCGAAGTTTTTGACAAGGACGTTATTCAGAAAGCAAAGAATGAACTTGAGGACGCCAAAACAGAATATAACGACGAAAAAACAAAGGCTGAAAAGCAGTTAAGCGAAGCAAAGGAAAAGATTGACTCCTCGCAAAAGGAATTTGACGAAAAAATCGCAGATGCACAAGCTGAGCTTGACAGCGCAAAAGCACAGATAGAAAGCGGAAAAACCGAGCTTGAAAGCTCTAAAAGCGAATACTGTTCAAAAATTTCCTCTGCCGAGGACGAAATCAGCAAGCAGGAAACACAGCTTGAAAACGCTCAGACTGAATATGAAAAATCAAAGACCGATTTCGACTCTCAGATTCTCTCTGCTCAGAACGAAATCGACATCGGCAGAGCCGAGTATGATACAGCGTACAACGAATTTAAAAACACACAGGAGCCACAGCTCCTTGCAGGAATTCAGCAGGCGCAGGCGGCTGTTGACTCGCTGAAAGCCGCAATAGCAGTTGAAACAAATCCCGACGTTATTGCAGTGCTCAACTCACAGCTTGAACAAGTACAGCAAACGCTTGATAATCTCAATTCACAATACAGTCAGGCAATTTTGCAGTTTGAAGAAAGCAAGGCAAAGCTTGACTCTGCGCAGTCGGAACTTGACGCTGAAAAAGCAGAGGGACAGTCACAGCTTGACTCTGCACTCGCTCAAATCGAAAGCGGCAGAACTGCGCTTGAAAACGGAAAATCGGAGCTTGAAGCGCAAAAAACAGAGGGCTTCAACAAGCTCGTTGAAGCTCAGAACAGCCTTGATACTGCACAGTCGCAATATGACGAGGGCGTAAAGGAGCTTGAAAAGCAGAAAACCGAAGGTCAGCAAAAGCTTGACGATGCTCAGAATGAATATGACAAAGAAAAAACAAAGGCAGACGAAAAATTTGCCGAAGCCGAAGAAAAAATAAACGATGCACAAAAGGAGCTTGACAAGCTGTCAGCTCCCGAATGGTACGTATTTACACGTGACGACAATCCCGGTTACTCCTCGTTTTCGCTGAATGCAGACAGGCTTGATGCGGTCGCTTCTGTATTCCCCGTATTTTTCCTGCTCGTGGCAGTGCTTGTCTGCGTAACGACTATGACAAGGCTTATTGAGGAAAAGCGCACCGAAATCGGCACGCTCAAGGCGCTCGGCTACAGCAATATAAGCATTGTAACCAAATTTGTAATCTATGCGCTTATTGCCGCAATTCTCGGCAGTATATTCGGCACCGTGCTCGGTGTGAGCTCTCTCCCGTTTATAATCTACAACGCCTACAAAATTATGTTCTACATCGGCGACATAACTCTTGTGCTGAACATTCCGAGCGTTGTCCTCGGAATTGCCGCCGCAGTTTTATGCACAACCGTTGTTTCGGTAGTCGTTTGTATGCGTTCGCTTTCGCACAAGCCTGCCGAGGCTATGCGCCCGAAAGCACCGAAACCCGGCAAGCGTATTCTGCTTGAATATATCACTCCGCTCTGGAGGCGTTTCAGCTTTACCGCAAAGCTGACTGCAAGAAATCTGTTCAGGTACAAATCAAGGCTTTGTATGATGGTAATCGGCGTTGCAGGCTGTACGGCACTCATTGTTGCGGCGTTCGGACTTTTAAACAGCTTTGACCCTCTTACAAAAGACCAGTTTGAAACAATTTACAAATATGATGCAGTAATCGTTCCGAAAGAAAGCGGTAACGAAAAAGAGCTTTACTACCTCACTTCCGAGGTTGAAAGCAGAGAAAACGTCAGCAAATTTATGCTTGCTTCACAACAGGAAGCTACCGTTGAATTTAAAGGTCAGCTAAAGGACGAAAGCACATATCTTACCGTTATGCAGAATCCCGACGAGCTTGGCTCAATCATCTCACTCCACACACGCAAAGGTAAAGAAGAGCTGACACTCACCGACGACGGCGTTCTTATAAATGAAAAGCTGTCGGAGGAATTCGGTATCAAAGTCGGCGACAAAATCATAATCAGCGGCGAATTCGGAGAAAGCGAAGCAAAGGTCTGCGGAATTTTTGAGCAGTATCTGCACAACTATATTTATATGACGCCAACGCTGTACAGCTCACTTTACGGAAAGAATCCTTCATACAATATGCTTGACGTTAAGCTTGATGACAATTCTCAGACTGCACAGGAAACTTTCAGTTCCGAGATTTTAACGGACGACAGAATTGCGGCAGTTTCATTCATTGCAACAAGCCTTGAAGAATTTGAAAATATGCTCAACTCGCTCAACCTTGTTGTGCTTGTTATGATTACCTGTGCGGCGGCTCTTGCGTTCGTTGTGCTGTACAATCTTACGAACATCAACATTGCCGAGCGTGTGCGTGAAATTGCAACGTTCAAGGTGCTCGGCTTTAACAACAGAGAAACCTCATCGTTCATTTACAAAGAAAACATCGTGCTCACTCTGCTCGGAATTGCCGTCGGACTTGTGCTCGGAATATTCCTCACCTCGTTTATCGTACAGACGGTTGAGATTGACAATGTTATGTTCGGGCGTGAAATCTACCCAACCTCGTTTATTTACGCCGCAGGCTTTACAATGCTGTTCTCACTTCTTGTAAACGCAGTAATGAGCTTTAAAATCAAGGCGGTAAATATGGTGGAAAGTCTGAAAAGTGTAGAATAACGGTGTGCCTTCGCAGGCAAATTCTGAAAGCAGGCTCATTAAAAGCTAAACCGTTTTTGCCGGACTATATAATATTTCAAAATCGCAATTTGCCTTTTATTTGCAATTTGCGATTTTTCTTTTTTTAAAGTGAACAAAAACCGTGCTTTTGAATCGTTATATAAGTGAAAGGGGGCTTGAGGATGTCAGAAAACTGCTGCAGCAAGGAACAGGTTGAACAAATCATACGCCGATATGCCGACACAATTTACAGGACAGCATATCAGCATCTGAAAAGCCGCACCGACGCCGATGATATTTTTCAGGAGGTTTGCGTTGCGATTATTACCAAAAACGCTCCCGTAGATGATGAAGAGCATTTAAAGCGCTGGCTTATTCGTGTAACGATTAACAAATGCAGGGATTATAAAAAGTCCGTCTGGCTGAAACGAACAGAATCAATTAACGACCATACGGAGCTTACTGCTCCCGAAACCTCTTTTGTATTGGATGAGCTGAAAAAAATCCCCGACAGCTATTCTGACGTGCTTTATCTTTATTATTACGAGGATTACACAATTTCCGAAATTGCCGAAATTCTCGGGACAAATCCCAACACAATCGGCTCACGGCTTCGTCGTGCAAGAAAAAAGCTTAAAAAACTACTTGAGGAAGGAGATTCCCTATGAAAAAGAATTTATACACAGACGGCATAAGTAAAATAAAAGTATCCGAGAAAGTTCTCAATGCAGGCATTGAAGCCGCAAAAAATTACGATTCCGAGCAAACCTCAGTTAATATCAACACTGCAAAACCGAAGAAAAAATATTTCAAGCCGATAGCCGCCGCAGCCGCAGTGCTTGCAGTTGCTGTCGCAACAGGAACGGTGCTTTCAATAATCGGACATAAAAGCAATCCGTTTATATTGACAGCAGGCGCAACGGAACTGAACAGCGAAACCTATATTGAAGTGGGAAATCTTGACTTCATAAGCCAGACCAGCAATTGGGGCGGTAGGGAATGCAAGCTTCAGGGCGGTAAATTGATTTCTGATAAAAATGAAGCATACACTCTCTACTGGTTTGAAGGCGAATTCAACCTCGGTATTCAGTGCAAGGGTGAAAACATTGAAAGCATAACATACACAGTAAACAACGGACATTTTCTTGTTGACGACAGCTATGAGGGCTGTATCAGCTACAATTTCAGCGATTCACCCGAAGGCTACGGAACAATCAACAATATGAAGCTTGCCGACACCTGCACCTTTGCATACAATATGCAGCCGCAAAGCCGACTTGACTTTGAAGTACCCGAGGGCGGGGTTGACGGAAGTTATCCGCTGATTGTTGCATTCCGAGCCGAGGACACAGATAATCTCTATCACAACAATCCCGAAAAATACACTGTTGAGCACGAATATAAAGATGCAAATCCCCTTGACTATGTAAATTATGCTCTGCTTGCCTCAGACCTGATTAACAGCTCACCAAACGAATACAGCGTTGACTTTACCGCAAACTTCGCAGACGGCTCGGCAAGCACCAAGACAATCGTTTTCAGGTGCAAAACTGTTGAGGACAAGAATTTTGAAAGCGAAACAAAGTGCAGGCTTGAAGCAAAAATCGCAGAAAAATAAAACATTATAAAATAAATGCTTGAACTATATTCTCCTATACTGCCGCCGCACAATTTTATTGTGCGGTGTTGCACTATCTTTTACTTATTGTATATATTGCTGTAAATATGAGTTAAAAAAACACCTTTTATCAGTGCAAATACTCTTTGATTTTTTGATTACAATATGGTAAAATTATTACTAAAGGTTACATTTCAGTAACTTTCACTTTTGGAATAATTTGTAATTTATTGAATAAATCTGAACAGAAAGGGTGTTTCTTTGAAGTTTCGTTTTACAAAAAGAGTTTCTGCGGTAGTTGTGACTGTTGCAATTCTTTTTACATCTGTTTTTTCAGCGTCAATTTTCGCAAATGCGGCTACAACCTTTTCGCCAAGGCTAACCGCTCCTGCGTCAACTAATAAATATTATTACAGCGATTTAAACGTTTTCTATAAATACGGCTACGGTATGCCCAAATGTACGGCTTACGCCTACGGCAGAGCTTATGAGCTTCTCAAAACCGAGCCTAAGCTTTCCTGGGGCAACGCAGAGGACTGGTACGGCTACAACAAGTCAAACGGTTACTACAGCTACGGAAAAACTCCCAAGCTCGGCGCAATTGCCTGCTGGTCGTACAACGGAGGCGGCGGTCACGTTGCCGTTGTTGAAAAAATCGAAAACGGACAGATTACGTTCTCCAATTCTGCATGGAGCGGCAATAACTTCTACCTTACCTACGCAAGCACGTCTGACTCAAACGCAGGCGGCGCTGGCTGGTGGAACTTCCAGGGCTATATCTATATTGGCGAATTCAGCGGCGGACAAGCTGAAACTCTCCCCATTACATACAAAACGGGTATTTACAAAACAACTGCGGCTCTGAATATGAGGAGCGGAGTGGGTACGGGCAACAGCGTACTGCTCACAATTCCGAACAATACACAGATAACAATAACTGATGTTAAATCAGATTCCGATTACAACTGGGGTTACACAACCTACGACGGTAAAAGCGGATGGGTATGTATGGATTATTGCAGCTATGTAGGTGCAGTAACACAGCCTACAACTGCAAAACCTACTACACAGCCCACAACAGCACAACCCGCAACACAGCCCACAACGGCAAAGCCGACAACTCAGCCAACAACTGCACAGCCTACTACAGCTCCGGCTACAACACAGCCAACTACTGTCGTTCCCCCGTCAAACTCGGGTAACAAGCCTGCCAACGGACTCGGCGTCGGCGACGTAAACGGCGACGGCTACATTTCAATCATTGACGCAACAATGATTCAGCAGTATATCAGCGGTCAGATTAAACTTACTGACGAGCAGATTGCACAGTGCGACTTTGACTTTGACGGAAAGGTTACTGTTATGGACACAACCTGTATGCAGAAATATCTTGTATATTAAAACAATTTTTTAAAAATTATGCACCGCATATCTTTGTTTAATTACGAGTATATGCGGTGCTTTTTTGTTTTATAAAAATATGTAAAATAATTGTAAAGTTTGTATATTCGCACATTTATTTTATTTTGTCACCTTGAATTATTATTAATTATGATATATAATGATTGTATATGATTATCCCAATGAATCAGCTCAAAATAAAAACGTATTATAAGTGATAAACCATAATTTGGCCGAGTGCCTCGGCACGCAAATCGGCGGTGTGCCACCGCTGTCAAATCGAGTGGAAGAATCGGTAGTTTAGGTAAAAACGGTTGCCCGAATTATAGA
>JBJEOX010000233.1:0-2102 GCA_051880935.1 Ruminococcus sp. | reverse complement strand
CGCCCTCTTTTCTGTGACGAACAGAAACAGTCTGAACCTCGATGTCCTTATCACCGATTATGAACATATAAGGAACTTTTTCAAGCTGTGCTTCACGGATTTTGTAGCCGATTTTCTCGCTTCTGCCATCAACCTCAACACGCATACCCTTTTCTTCAAGAGCCTTTTTAATTTCATAAACGTAGTCAAGGTGTCTGTCGGCAACAGGAAGCAGCTTAACCTGAACGGGTGCAAGCCACATCGGAAAGGCACCTGCGTATTTTTCAATGAGAAGTGCAAGAGTTCTCTCATAACAGCCGAGCGAGCTTCTGTGGATAATGCAGGGAATCTTCTTTGTACCGTCCCTGTCAACATACTCCATACCGAATTTCTCGGCAAGCATCTGGTCAATCTGAATTGTGATAAGTGTGTCTTCCTTGCCGTAAACATTTTTAATCTGAATGTCGAGCTTAGGACCGTAGAAAGCTGCTTCACCAATTCCCTCAACATACGGAATTTCAAGGTGGTCGAGAATCTTCTGCATCATATTCTGTGCTTCATCCCACTGCTCGGCTGTACCGATGTACTTTTCTGTATCGTTGGGGTCCCACTTTGAGAAACGGTATGACACGTCGTCATAAAGTCCGAGGGTTTTAAGCATATAGATTGCAAGCTCCAGACAGCTTCTGAATTCGTCCTCGAGCTGTTCGGGCGTACACATAAGGTGTCCTTCTGAAAGCGTGAACTGGCGCACTCTGATAAGTCCGTGCATCTCGCCGCTTGCCTCGTTACGGAAAAGCGTTGAGGTTTCGTTGTAGCGGAGCGGAAGGTCACGGTAGGAACGCTGACGGTTAAGATAAGCCTGATACTGGAACGGGCAGGTCATCGGACGAAGTGCAAAAACCTCGTCGTCCTTTTCGGGGTCGCCGAGAACGAACATACCGTCCTGATAGTGGTCCCAGTGACCGCTGATTTTGTAAAGGTCGCTCTTTGCCATATACGGAGTTTTTGTGAGCTGCCAGCCCCTCTTCTGCTCCTCGTCCTCAACAAAACGCTGTAAAAGCTGGAGAATTCTTGCACCTTTCGGCAGAAGAATGGGAAGTCCCTGTCCGATTACCTCGGAGGTTGTGAAGAGCTCAAGCTCACGTCCGATTTTATTATGGTCACGGCTCTTTGCCTCGGCAAGCATTTTGAGGTGCTCTTCGAGCATTGATGCCTTCGGGAATGCAACGCCGTAAACTCGGCAGAGCTGTGCATTGTCAGCGTCACCTCTCCAATATGCGCCTGTGCAGTTTGTAAGCTCAATTGCCTTGATTACGGAAACATTCATAAGGTGAGGACCTGCGCAGAGGTCTGTGAAATCGTCCTGCTTATAGAATGTGATATTTTCACCCTTGTCTGAATGTTCCTTTGCAAGCTCTACCTTGTAGGGTTCGTTCATCTCCTCAAGCTTTGCAACTGCCTCTTCGGGGGAAAGCTCAAATCGCTCGAGCTCAACGCCCGATTTAACGATTTTCTTCATTTCAGCCTTGATTTTTTCAAGGTCATCGGCAGAAAACGGCTTTTCCACATCGAAGTCATAGTAGAAGCCGCTGTCAATTGCAGGGCCGATTGCGCACTTTGCATTCGGGTAAAGTCTTTTTACAGCCTGTGCAAGCACGTGAGAAGCAGTATGCCAGAAAGCCTTTTTACCCCCGGGGTCGTCAAAAGTGAGAAGTTCAAGCTTACAGTCGCTTGTAAGCTCGGTACGCAAGTCAACAACCTCTCCGTTAACCTTTGCACAGCAGACTGATTTATAGAGTCCTGCGCCGATTGATTTTGCAATTTCGGCAGGAGTAATGTTGCTGTCAAATTCCTTGACTACTCCGCCCTTAAGTTCAACCTTAATCATTTTTATTCTCCTTATTCTTTAAATATTATTTGATTTAAAATAAAAAAGCCCCAATATTCCATAAAGAATATTGGGACGAAGTTACTCGTGGTTCCACCCGTATTCGGCAATAAATTGCCCTCAAAAACTTTAACGCAGTTATACGCCGCACCATTTCCTGTGCAGTCTCAAAGGTGGGAGAATGTAAGACCAAATACGGATTTTTCAGCATACAATCCGCTCTCTGCAAATG
>JBJEOX010000232.1:0-2102 GCA_051880935.1 Ruminococcus sp. | reverse complement strand
GGCGGGATAAGCCATTCTTTAAAGTGCGCTCATAGGCTCGCCCTGACGGCCTGTTGTTACAAGCACAACCTGCTGGGGCATATATTTGTCGAGCATATCAATATCTATAATTATATTCTCGGGCAAGTTGAGATAGCCTAAACTGCTTGCAACGTCCATATAGTTGACCATACTTCTGCCCGAAAAAGCTACTTTTCTGCCGTATTTTTCGGCGCAGTTGATAATCTGCTGAACTCTGTTTACGTTTGACGCAAAGGTTGCTATGATTATTCTGTAGTTTTCTGCGCTTCTGAAAAGACTGTCAAGGCTGTCGGACACCATTCTTTCTGTGGGTGTGTAGCCCGAACGGTTGGCGTTTGTGCTTTCGGCAAGAAGTGCAAGAACTCCCTCGTCGCCCACTCGTGCAATGCTTGAAAGGTCAATCATATCGCCCGTAATCGGTGTGCAGTCAATTTTAAAGTCGCCCGTATGAACTATAGTACCGGCGGGAGTTCTGATTGCAAAAGCAACTGCGTCTGGGATTGAATGGTTGACGTGAATAAACTGTACGCTCATACAGCCGAGCTTGATTGTATCGCCTGCATTAACAACATTAAGCTGTGACTTGTTGAAAAGGCTGTGCTCCTTGAGCTTGTTTCCGACAAGTCCCAGAGTAAGCGGTGTACCGTATATAGGCACGTTCACCTTTGAAAGAAGAAACGGCAGACCGCCTATGTGGTCCTCGTGACCGTGAGTAAGGACTATGCCCTTTACCCTTTCATAATTCTGCTCAATGTACGAAAAATCGGGAATTACAAGGTCAACGCCGAGCATATCACCGTCGGGAAATGCCATTCCGCAATCGACGATTATTATATCGTTTTCACATTCGATAAGCGTGATATTCTTTCCGATTTCATTAAGTCCTCCGAGAAAAGCAATTTTAACAGACGGCTTACGAACAGATTTTTGTATGCCGTTCTTTACATAAGGCTTTTTCTTGTAGCTTTTCTTTCCTTTATGTGAAAAGTCATTACCCGTACGGCTCTGTGTGTTAAACGAACCCTTTACAAATCGCTTTGAATTGTTTTTCTTACCCTTTGAGTACCTGTTTTGCTTCACATTATAATTTTCTTTTCTTGTATCTGTACTCACAAATTTACCTCCATATTTTCTTTATATTCTGAAATAATATATAGAAAGGCTTTTATTCTCCTGTCAGAGACGAATATTTAACGACCATATTCAAGGGAGAATAAAATCTTTCCTTTATAATCCGCAAGCATCAAACGGATTTATTCCCTGTATTAATTAAAACACTGCAACAAAATAAGCATATACTGCTCCGAGTATATATATTCATATTATTTTAACTCAAATACCTTAATTATGTCAATACGTTAAAAGAAATATAATATATATTTTAGTTAGCAAGAGTAAATTCTTATAAAATTAATAGGGATTTGAATTTTATCATTAAAATTCAGATGTTTTATTAATATTATGCTCTGTTTTTGGTAAAATAATAACTAAATAATGGTTGCATTTGTGATTTATGCGTATTATAATATTAGTCGAACGTCAATTAAGGAGAATACGCTTGAAACAGGTAGAAATTTTTACCGACGGCGCTTGCAGCGGAAATCCGGGTCCCGGAGGCTGGGGTGCAGTTCTGCGCTATAACGGACACGAACGTGAGCTGTCGGGTGGAGAAGCAAATACAACTAACAACAGAATGGAGCTTTCCGCAGTAATCAATGCGCTCAGCGCACTCAAGGAGCCGTGCAAGGTAACGCTGTACAGCGATTCCCAGTATGTATGCAATGCTTTAAAGCTCGGCTGGGCTAAAAAATGGAAGGCAAACAACTGGATGCGCAACAAAAAAGAGCCTGCACTCAATCCCGAGCTATGGGACAGGCTTTTAAAGCTTTGCGACATTCACGAGGTTGATGTTATATGGGTAAAAGGTCACGCCGGTCACCCTGAAAACGAAAGGTGCGACCGACTCGCTGTTGCTGCGGCACAGCAATATGCATAAATCTGACGAAGGTGATATATATGAGAAACATTTATGCCGACAACTCGGCTACAACTGCTCTTGCACCGTCGGTGCTTGAAAAAAT
>JBJEOX010000231.1:0-10929 GCA_051880935.1 Ruminococcus sp. | reverse complement strand
TATAAATTGTTTCACAATTTATACATAGGGACGTCTGGGAAGCCGTCCCCTACGGATAGAAGCCAAACGTTTCGGCTACAGTAACTTCAAATTCCACACCGTACACTCTGGTTTGAATAAAATCATACTAAACAAGTAGGAAAAATATGAAATATTTTTAAAAAACCTATTGACAAATAAAAATAGTGTGGTATTATATAGGTACAAAAGCAAATCCTACTAATCTAATGGGAAATATAGGAATGGTGATTTTATGATGATTTTTGCAAAACGATGTTGTTTTGATACCCGAATGTGATGCTTAACGCAATTCAGATTTAAAACTTAAACATCTAAAAAACTATCAAAATAACATTGAAAAGAGGATTTTAATTATGAGCACATTAAAAGAAAGAAAATTACAGTTTGAAACAATCCAGCTTCACGCAGGTCAGGAACAGCCCGACCCCGTAACAGACGCAAGAGCAGTTCCGATTTACGCAACAACTTCTTACGTTTTTCATAACAGCCAGCACGCCGCAGACCGTTTTGCCCTCAAGGACGCAGGCAACATCTACGGCAGACTGACAAACCCCACACAGGATATTTTTGAGCAGAGAATTGCCGCTTTGGAGGGCGGTTCGGCGGCTCTTGCAGTTTCCTCGGGTGCGGCGGCTGTTACATACACAATTCAGGCGCTCGCAAAGGCAGGCGACAATATCGTAGCCGCAAAGACTATCTACGGCGGCTCTTACAATCTGCTTGAACACACACTCCCTGCTTACGGCATTTCAACAACCTTTGTTGACCCCGACGAGGAAGGCGCATTTGAAAACGCAATTGACGAAAACACAAAGGCTATCTACATTGAGTCCCTCGGCAACCCGAATTCAAACATTATCGACTTTGAGAAGGTTGCAGAGATTGCACATTCACACAACATTCCGCTTGTTGTTGACAGCACATTTGCTACTCCTTATCTTTTAAGACCGTTCGAAGTCGGCGCAGATATCGTAGTTCATTCGGCAACAAAGTTTATCGGCGGTCACGGCACAGCAATCGGCGGCGTAATCGTTG
Organism: Ruminococcus sp.; assembly: GCA_051880935.1. Taxonomy (GTDB): domain Bacteria; phylum Bacillota; class Clostridia; order Oscillospirales; family Acutalibacteraceae; genus Ruminococcoides. The sequence continues at coordinate 9,873 of JBJEOX010000231.1, read as the reverse complement.
AAAGCGGAAAGTTTGACTGGAAGGCTTCGGGCAAGTTCCCGCAGTTTGCTGAGCCTAATCCCTCTTATCACGGCGCAGTGTTCACAGATGCGGCTCCCGGTGCGGCGTTTGTAACATACATTCGAGCAATTTTACTTCGTGACACAGGCGCAACTCTTTCTCCCTTCCACGCATTTATCTTCTTGCAGGGACTTGAAACTCTGTCTTTAAGAGTTGAACGTCACGTTGAAAACGCACTCAAGGTTGTAGACTTCTTAAAGTCAAATCCAAAGGTTGAAAGCGTTAATCACCCGTCACTTCCCGACAGCAAGTACAACGACCTCTATAAAAAGTATTTCAAAAAGGGCGCAGGCTCAATCTTTACCTTTGAAATCAAGGGCGGAGCAGAGGAAGCAAAGAAGTTTATCGACCACCTTCAGGTGTTCTCACTCCTTGCAAACGTAGCAGACGTAAAATCGCTCGCAATTCACCCTGCATCAACTACTCACTCGCAGCTTAACGAAGCAGTGCTTGCAGAGCAGGGAATCAAACCGAACACAATCAGACTTTCAATCGGCACAGAGAATATCGACGATATTATTTATGACCTTCAGGAAGCATTCGATGCAATTTGATTTATAGTTTAGAAAGGATTGATAGTTATGTCAAAAGTATACAGCAGCGTTACGGAGCTTATCGGAAAAACACCTCTTATTGAGCTTAAGAATATCGAAAAGAAAAATTCACTCAATGCAACGGTTGTTGCAAAACTTGAATACTTTAACCCCGCAGGCAGTGTAAAGGACAGAATCGCAAAGGCTATGATTGAGGACGCAGAGGCAAAGGGAATCCTCAAAGAGGGTGCAACGATTATCGAGCCTACCTCGGGCAACACGGGAATCGGTCTTGCATCGGTTGCAACCGCAAAGGGTTACAGAACAATTCTTACAATGCCCGAAACGATGAGCATTGAAAGAAGAAATCTTCTCAAAGCCTACGGCGCAGAAATTGTGCTCACAGACGGAAGCAAGGGAATGAGCGGTGCAATCGCAAAGGCTGACGAGCTGAAAAACGAGATTGACGGCGCAGTTATTCTCGGTCAGTTTGTAAACCCTGCAAACCCCGAAACGCATTTCAAAACAACAGGTCCCGAAATCTGGGAGGATACAGACGGCAAGGTTGACATTTTTGTAGCAGGCGTCGGCACAGGCGGCACATTGAGCGGCACAGGCAAGTATCTTAAATCACAGAATCCCGATGTAAAGGTTGTTGCAGTTGAGCCGGAAACATCTCCCGTACTCTCGGAAGGTCACGGCGGACCGCATAAAATTCAGGGTGTCGGCGCAGGCTTTGTTCCCGAAACTCTTGATACACAGATTTATGATGAAATTGTAAAGGTACCCAACGAGGCAGCGTTTGAAACTGCAAATTCAATTGCAAAGACAGAGGGAATTTTAGTGGGAATTTCCTCGGGTGCATCGCTCTGGGCGGCATTACAGCTTGCACAGCGTCCCGAAAATGCAGGCAAAACAATTGTAGCAATTTTTCCCGACACAGGTGAACGCTACCTTTCAACAGGAATTTTCAGCTAAACTACAGAAAGAAAACATATTGACATATTATAATAAGCTGTTCCGACAGACGTTAAGTCGTTTTGTCGGAACAGCTTTTGCTTTGCAAAAATAATATCTTACAAAAAGTGCTTAAAATATTGCAATATATCCAAAGATAAAATATAATGAAATAAATGAGATATTGATAAAAAATGGTGAAAAAATTATGAACAATTTTCAATTAATTGTAAATGAAGTAAAAAAGGCGGTGAACGGCAAGGACAGGTCAATTGTTACCTCGCTCCTTGCAATTCTCGCTAACGGAAACATTCTGATTGAGGATATCCCCGGTGTGGGCAAAACTACAATGGCGGTTGCATTTTCAAAGGCTCTCGGTCTTAGGTACAACCGTGTGCAGTTTACTCCCGATACACTGCCGTCAGACATTACAGGCTTTGCCGTTTACAACAAGGACAGCGGAAAAATAACCTTCAATAAGGGCGCAATTTTCTGCAACCTTTTCCTTGCGGACGAGCTTAACAGAACCTCAAGCCGTACTCAGGCGGCTTTGCTTGAGGCAATGGAGGAACAGCAGGTCACTGTTGAGGGGCGTACCTATCCGCTTGAACGTCCGTTTTCGGTTATCGCAACGCAGAATCCTGCGGGTGCGTCGGGAACTCAGCTTTTGCCCGACTCGCAGACCGACCGATTTATGGTGAAAATTTCAATGGGATATCCCGATAATGAATCGGAGTGCAAAATGCTTTTAAACCGCAGTCACAGCAATCCGCTTGACGACGTTAACTGCGTTGTGACAAAGGAACAGCTTGTTGAGATGCAGAATGGTGTAAAAGAGGTTTTTGTAAAAAGGGAAATTGCAGAGTATATCGTTTCGCTTGTTTCGGCAACGAGGAGCAGCAATCTTATTCAAAGAGGTGCAAGTCCGAGAGCGACGCTTTCACTCACCGATATGGCAAAGTCAGCGGCATATGCCGCAGGCAAGGACTACGTTACTCCGCAGGATATTCAGAATGTGTTTTTGCCCACCCTCGGTCACAGAATCATTTTAAGCTCCGAATCGGTTTCAAGACATCTTAACAGCGAGCAGGTGCTGAGGCATATTATGTCAAAGGTAAGAGCGCCGAGGATTTAGTTATGATAAAAAGTATTGTAATCTATCTTTTACTGCTTATCTCAGCCTTTGTTTTCAATATATTTTATTTCGGTTGGTTTTCGTGGTTTCTGCTTGTGTTGACAATTGCAGTTCCTCTTGTGTCGCTTTTAGTCAGCCTGCTGTTTATGATTAGCGGTGCAGTAAACGGAGTTATTGTTTTTACCCACGACAGCCTCAATATCGGCGATGATTTTTATATAGGTGTTACGGGCAAAAAGGGGAGAGCAGTGTTCTGCCCTCGTATAAAAATTAAGCTTAATGTAAAAAATGATTTTTGCAATAAGAGCGAAAAAATGAAAATTGTGTACTCGGGTACTCTGAAAAAGCCGTTTTATACAAAAAATAACAGACTTTCAAAGCACTGCGGCTCAGTAAATATTACAGCTAAATATGCAAAAATCTACGATTTTACGGGTGTTTTCTTTATCCCGATAAAGCTTGACTGCAACATAAGCTGCGACATTATGCCAAAGACGAAAAAGCCTTCTGTTCTTCCAGACAGCAGTAAAATTTCAATTTTAGGATACAAGCCGAAAAACGGCGGCTTTTCCGATTATTACGAATTAAGACAGTACCAAAACGGCGACAGCCTTAAAAATATACACTGGAAGCTCTCATCAAAATCTGACGATTTAATTGTGCGTGAGCCGAGCACTCCCGTTTACAGACAGTTCTATGTCAGGCTGTTGTTCACTGAGAAAGTTGATACAAATGACGACATTCTCGCTCGCTTTGTGTACGTGTGCAATTACCTGAACAAAGGCGGAGCACCCTGCCTTGTGTTTAATGACGGCAGAGAAATTTCGTCAATTTCCAATTCCTCAGAGCTGAAGGAGTTTATCAAGGCGTTATACAGAAATCAGCCTTACAACACTCACTTTGCCGACTCAGCACCCTCGCTTGTTTACGCAATCGGTGAGAGCAGTGAGGAGGTGAGCGGAGTATGAAGAATAAAACCGAATTCCTCGTAAGCTCAGGTGCTTCGCTGTTCCTTGTGCTTTCTCTGCTGTGGTGTTTTTCGTCCTCATTTTCTGTTTCGGCGTCACCTTTCGTTGTCGTGATGTCAAGCTTGATTTTTACCTCGTATTTTGCACTGATTGCAGAGCTTGTAAAGCGGAAATCAACCTTTCTGATGTGCCACCTCGTAACGGCGGCAGTGTTTGTTTTTACGGTGCTGTTTTCGCTTGAATCACTGCTTTCTCAGGTGAACTATGCATTAAATTGCGTGCTTGAAATCTATTCAAAATATCTGCCTTGTCCTGCCTCGGTAGTCTTTTCTTCAACAAAATCAGACAGCGCAGACTATTTATTCGTATTGCTTTCGTTTTTGTTAAGTGCGGCATTTGTAAATTCACTTGTGCGAATCAGACGGATTTATCTGATTATTATGCTGTCGGTACTCGTCCTTGTTCCGTGCTTTATTATTGTTGACACGCTCCCGTCGCTTGTGCCTTTGGTAGTTGCAGTATCACTGCTTTTTGCGCTGTATGTCACGTCCTTTGTCCGCAGAAAAAATCCTGCACAGAGCGGAGCGGTTATGCTTGGTGCTACTGCCGTTGTTCTGGTAGTTTCAATAATTATCTGCTATATATTTCCTACTGAGAATTATAAAAGATATGACTGGCAGAACAGCTTGTTAAGCTATGCCGAGAAAATAACAGGCATAAAAGGCGGAAAAAGCTCTGATTCGCAGATTTCTTCCGTCGGCAATTTTATAACCGATACCGAGGATTTAACAAAGCTCGGCAAGCTTGAACAGCAGGGCAGAAAGGTTATGAGAATTCTGACCGACAAGGGCGGAACAATGTACCTTAAGGGTGTTTCGTATGCAAATTACTCGGATAATAAGTGGTCAATTCTCACAGACGAGCAGAACGAGTCACGTCCGCCGGATTACAACTCCTTTACTATGGCTAAGAACGTCAACGAAAAATCTTCGTCATTAAGCATAATTACGGAAAACGGAGAAAGTATTATGTACACTCCGTATTTTACAAAGGAATTTCCGACGGATTTTGAAGCCGTAAGCGACGTGCTTGTAAAAAATAAATACAAATATATATCCTATGAGCTTAGTTACTTGCCTTACTCAGAAAACGAGATATATTATTCAAGCGTAAGCTCATCTTATTATGATTACAAGGACTTTGTCTATAATTTCTACAATCAGCTTCCCGAGGAAACAAGCGAAAAGCTGATTGAAATCGGCGAACAGCACGGAATATATTTACCGAGATTCGGGGAAGATGAAAATGAGAACAGTTCTTTATACGGCTATAAAACGAATGCACAGATTGCTCAGCTTGTAAAGGACTTAGTTTCCTCAGTCGGATATTACTCGCTTGATGCAGAGCTTATGCCCGAGGGTGAGGATTTCTCTGTCTGGTTCTTAACAAAGGCAAAGTCGGGCTACTGCGTTCACTATGCGGCGACTGCGGCGGCAATGCTCAGAGCCTACGGCGTGCCGACAAGGTACGTTACAGGCTACCTTGTCAATGCAAATGCAGGGGAGTGGACGGTTGTCACCTCCGACAACGCACATGCCTGGGTTGAGTACTTTGACGATGAAATGGGTTGCTGGATTCCGCTTGAAGCTACACCTGCGTCATTTGAGCCTGCACAGAATAATTCTGTTGCAGACGAAACAAAAGCAACGCAGAATACCTTGCAAACCGAACCTGCAACAACAACTTCGCAATCAGCAACAACGGCTACCGAAAAGGCTCCCGAAATGCCTTCTGTAACAAATAATAATTCTGATAATGAAAATACGGGCTTTGGGGCATTTATGATAGCAATAACAGTGATAATCGTATTGCTGTTGTTGATTGCTGTTGTACTAATCAGGCGAAAAATCCTGATTTCAGTGCGAAATAAGCATTTTTCAAAGGGCAGAAATAACAGTCGGGCGATTTATATTTACCGTCACATTGAATCTCTCGGCAGATTTTCAAATAACGTAATTCCCGATGAGATAAAGGAAATTGCGCTGAAAGCAAGATTCAGCAGTCATACAGTAAGCAGTGAAGAGCTTAAAATGCTTATGTCTTATCACGACGACGCTGAAAAGGAGCTTTTGCGCAACAGCTCAAAAATCAAGAGGGTTTATTTTAAATTTATTCTCGTACTCAGCAAATAAAACAGGACTGCACATTACAGTAAAGCTTACGTAAATGTGCAGTCCTTTATGTTTCTTTAATGGAAAATACTCAGAATTGCGTGTCGGGGCACCCGACTAACTTGCGTAATACGACGCTATGTTTTGCAGTTTTCTGCGTGCAGATGAAATGTGCCGTGAAACCGTTGAGGCGTTAAGTCCAAGCTCTGATGCAATTTCCTTTTGCTTTTTGTCGTTGAGATAGTGCTCTGTAAGGCAGATTCTCTGCATATCTGTAAGCTCCGTTACAATAGCCTTTGAAATGATTTCTTTCATTCTTCTGCGACTTTCAGAATTAGTCGTGCCGTTCGGATTAAAGCTTGAAAAAAGAATTGAGCTTGCGTTCTCATTTGTAAAATGTATGATTTTTGTTTTCATTTAAGCCACTCCCTTGTGTCTTGCAAGCAGATGATTTGCAATATCAAGACATTCGTTGTAGTACGTTCTGTATTTTGCAATCTTCAGATTAAGCTCTTTTTGCTCGTAAGGCGTTTTGCCTTTGCGCTCTTTTTTCAGTTTTTCTATGACAATGGCAATTTCATCCGCTGTGTTGTAATATTCCTGTGACCATTCAAAATAATTCATTAATTTTCTTCCTCCGCATTCATTCATTTTCTTTGAAACAGACGGGGCATTCTGTTTCGGGAAAGCATAAAAGCAAATCTCGAATAATAAATACGCTTGCTTTATGTGCTTGCCTAATTTAATTATATTTTGAATTTCAGCATTTTTCAAGAGAAAATAGAACTAATGTTCGAAAATTAAAATCAAACAACACCATTGTGTCATTGTCAGGACAATGGTGGTGAATTTTATTCAGTATAAGAATAATAAACAGGATATGTTAGATTAAAGCTACAGCTGTAATTTATCCTCTGTTTCCTAAAAGCTGTTTACAAAAATTTTTTAAAATCTTCCGATTTTTCTGCAAACTTAACTATTACATATTTTTGCGGATTATTGTATAATAAATATAAATCGTGTAGCTTTAAAGCATAAATCCGGATTGCTTTAAGGCTGCACTTTTTTGTTTTTAGAAAGCCGTTTCAAAACGGTGGGGCAAAACAGGCTTGAAATATCAACCTGTCTGCCCGAATTGGGTGCAGTGACGCCCTACAGGAGGTAAAAATGAAGAACATTGCAGAGGAAACAAGACAAATGAACAAGATGGGTACTGCCGACATAAAAAAGCTTATGCTTTCTATGGGCTTGCCAATGATTGTTTCAATGGCGCTTCAGGCGGTGTATAACATAGTGGACAGCTACTTTGTAAGCTGTATGCCCGATACTGCCGAAGTTCAGCATATGGGCGATTTAGCGGTAAATGCGCTTACGCTCGCTTTTCCCGTTCAGATGCTTATGATAGCAATCGGAGTCGGAACAGGTGTGGGTATAAACGCAATTCTATCAAGAAGTCTGGGCGAGGGCGACAGCGAAAAATGCAGCAAAATTGCAGGCAACTCAATATTTCTCGGACTTTGTATGTACGTAGTGTTTTTGCTTTTCGGAATTTTCGGAGTTGACGCATACATTGGCTCGCAGACCGATAATCAGCAGATTATTTCAATGGCGACGTCATATCTCAGAATCTGCACAATCGGCTCTTTCGGCGTGAGTATGTACATCACCTACGAAAAGCTGTTGCAGGCTACAGGCAAGACAATGCAGTCTACCATTGCTCAGATTGCAGGTGCGCTGACAAATATAATCCTTGACCCTGTTATGATTTTCGGTTGGTGCGGATTGCCCGAAATGGGGATTGACGGTGCAGCATATGCAACAATTATCGGTCAGTTCGTGTCATTTGCACTTGACGCTGTTTTTCATTATTTATGCAATTCCAAGGATTTCAGCGCTAATATAAAGTATGTAAAACCTCAGCTTAATATCATCGGTCAGATTTACCGTGTAGGTGTTCCTGCAATTCTTATGCAGGCGCTTATGTCGTTCCTCACATACGGCGTGAACGTAATCTTTGCAAACGTTTCAACCGAGGCGGTAACTGCATACGGAATTTACTATAAAATTCAGCAGTTCGTGTTCTTTGCTGCATTCGGAATGAACAACGCAATGATTCCGATAATAGCGTTCAACTACGGAATGAGGAGCAAAAAGCGCATTAATCAGGGAATAAGGTACGGAATGATTTACACGCTTATCATAATGTTTCTGGGAGCAGTTCTGTTGCAGGTGTTTGCAAATCAGATTCTCGGAATTTTCTCACTTTCGGACAAAACAAGGGAGCTTGCAATTCTGGCTGTCAGAATAATTACGCTCGGTTACATTTTTGTCGGTGCAAATATTGCATATCAGGGAATTTTTCAGGCGCTTGGCTGTGGCGTAAGCTCGCTGGTGCTTTCACTGATAAGACTCATTGTCGTTCCGTTGCCGCTTGCCGCAGTGTTTACCTGCTTTGCGAATGCTGAAATGCTTATCTGGATTTCATTCCCTATCGGAGAGCTTGCAGCGTTTCTGATTGCTCTTGTGATGATGAAGTTTATCGGAAAAAGCAAAATTGCCCCGATAAAAGCTCAGGTGCAGGAATAATTTTCGGATAAATAATTGCATCATTTTTGTATCATTTGTCAGGTGGATAAAAATAAAATAAGCTCAAAAAGTGTTTTTCAAGTACTTGTTGAAAAAATAATACACAAAACATAGTTTGAATTATTGTGCATATTGTCATTTTGCCTGTTAAGAAAAGACAAATCCGCCTGTATGCACTTGAAATAAGGCCGAAAAAATAGTATAATATACTAAAATGAACTGCTCAAATTGAACATTCATTTTCATAAAACACACAATCGCAAAACAGACCGTCGGGAGACGGTCTGTTTTGCTTTTTGATTTAATTGAAAAGAAAACGGCTGCCGATAACAGCAGCCGTAAATTTTGATTTATTACTTGTTGTTTTTGCTAAGTGTGAGAAGTAAATCAAGAACCTTCAGATAAATCCAGATTACAGTGAACGCAAGACCGAAAGCGGCGCTCCATTCATACTTTTTGGGCAGATTGTTTTCAACGGTTTTCTCAATTGTGTCAAAATCAGTGAGCAAAAAGAGCGTTGCGGTGATGATTCCTAAAACGGAAAAGCCGATTGAAAACAGCGGATTGTCAAAGAATTCAGAAACAAAGCCTGAGGTTGCAGGAATAAAGTACAGAATAAAGCCTGCAATTGACGACAGAATTACCGTTGCAAAAAGTGTGGTCATAACAACTCTGAACTTGCCTGTTACCTTAACAATGCGTGTTGCGTAAAGGATTGCCATAACGGCAACAATAATAAGGGTAATTACGAGAGCCTCAAGTGCAAGGTGCTCAAAGCCCTGCAGACATCTGTGAATTATCCAGCCGAGCAGAAAGCCCTGCGACATTGAATAAATTGTGCCCGTTACGGGAATAGTTTTCTTTAAAAATACTGCAAGAAACGGGAAAATAAGTGTTATCAGCAGTGCAATTCCGACAAAAATCAATTCATTAGCTGTGTATGTAACCACAAGTCCGTCGTCGGAAATCAGATTTAACTGTTCAAGCGTGCTGAAATAGTAGAGGTGTGTAAGGTAGTAGCCTGCAACTCCGACAACCGTCATAAGCAGGAAAAAGACTGTCTTTACCGTTATTCCTGCGTAAGTAGCACCTTCGCCCTTTTTTGCCCTTTCCTCAACCTTGTTGAGCTGTCTTACAACTGGGTTTGCAGCAAAAACAGCATTTTTGTTTTCTGAGTTTTGCTGTTGGATAATGTTCATAATCTAACCTCTTTTCATTTAGAATATAATAATTCTATCACAAAAAAGCAAAAAAGTCCATAAAAATATGTAATAAATATAAAAAAAGTATTGAAACAGCTTTTAAAAATGTGCAAATAGATAAAACAAAATCCGTTTATTTTTTGCGTAAGCAAAACCGGAATTTGTCGAGTGCCTCGACGGGCAAATCGAGTGGAAAAATCGGATTATATGGATAAAACGGTTGCCCGAATTCTAAGTAGATATATCGGTAACGTTTAATTT
>JBJEOX010000230.1:0-2116 GCA_051880935.1 Ruminococcus sp. | reverse complement strand
AAAAACGCTTTTGCTCGACAGAGTTTTTTCAGTAAGTTCCATAATAGCCTCCAAAAATAAAAAGGAAAGGATTTTTATATGATTAACTACAATGTTTTGCCCGACTATCAGGCAAGGAAAGAAATTTTAGATGAAATTTGCGAGAAATACAGCTTTGTGAAGCGGTGTTTTATCGGAAAAAGCGTGTGCGGCAGGAGCATTGACGTCCTACATATCGGCAACACAAAGCACCGTGTGCTCTACTGCGGCGGCTTTCACGGCTCGGAATATCTCACCGTTCTTGCGCTTCTGAAATTCCTTGAGGAATGCTGTCACTCAATGCAGAGCGACAAAAAGGTCGGTGAGCACAATCTGGGTGATTTCCTCAAAATAAGGGGACTTACCGTTATTCCCTGCGTAAATCCCGACGGCGTGGAAATTGCTCTTCACGGAAGCGACGCCGCAATGAAATACAAGCCACTTGTTGACGACGTTGCCGAAAACACACGCAAGTGGCAGGCAAACGCAAGGGGAGTTGACATAAACCACAACTTCAACGCAGGCTGGTGCGAGCTTAAAAAGCGTGAAATCAGCCGAAATATCAAGAGTCCTGCGCCGACACGCTTTGGCGGAAACTGCCCCGAAAGCGAGCCTGAAACAAGGGCGCTTACAAAGCTGTGCAGAAGCGTTGATTTTGAACGTGCGCTTGCTCTGCACAGTCAGGGCAGGGAGATTTACTGCTCATTCGGCAAGCATACGCCTGTTTTAAGCTTTCGCCTTGCGTCGGTATTTTCTCAGGCAAGCGGATATAACATAGGCTTTCCCGAGGATATCGCAACGGGCGGAGGATTTAAGGACTGGTTTATTGACAGCTTCCGCCGTCCTGCACTTACAGTTGAAATGGGTATGGGTGAAAATCCCCTGCCGCTGTCCGATTTTGAGAGCGAGTACGAAATTTTAAGAAAAATTTTAAGCCTCGGCGTTGTGGTATAAATCAGCGTTGTAATGATTTAAACAAAGGGTAACCGATGGTTACCCTTTGTTTTTGTAAAAAATTGGATGCAACGTCACGTTGCTTATTCGTTGTCGTCGTAAAAGCTTATTGAGCTTAATGCGTCGTCAATTGCTTCGTCTGAAATTACATTCGGTTCGTCAAGGTACTTTGAACGCTTTTCAATTCCGTCAATAGCCATCTGTACCTGCTCCTGCGGAGTTTTCGGCTTTCTGGGAGCCTCGTAAATTTCATCGTCCTCGGGATTTGAAATATTAACGTACTCCTCCTTTTTCTCCTCGGGAGGTGCAGGCTCTTCCTCAGACTCTACGATTGCAGGCTCGTTTCCGTCGTCAGCCTGATTTGCTTCATCTGATTCTTTTGCAGTTTTATCAACGCCGAAATTCGGAGCGTCGTAATTTTCATCAACAGCTTCAGCCGCAGCCATAATTACTTCACCGGGAGCGTCAATCTGCTTTTCACGTCTTGCCTCGGCAATTGCCTTAAGCTCGTCAAGGTGGTTTATAGGCTTTTCAACCTTTTCACTGCTTTCATCAAAGTAAATGTCGTACCACACAAGGAACACATAGACAGTCCATACACGGCGGCTGTTGTCCTCCTTGCCGCTGAAATGCTCGTCAAGCCACGCAACAAGCGTGTCGGTGTTGAAGAACTTTTCGGCAGTCTTGCCTTTAAATTTCTTCTTTACTACGTTGTAGTATTTCTCATCTCTGAGCCATACCCTCGTCGGAACAGGGAAGCCGAGCTTTTCTTTTTCGGCGGTTTCCTCGGGCATATGACGAACAGCGGCTTTTCTCATAGCGTACTTTGTGTTCGACTTGTTGCAGCGCAGGCTTGTGGGGAGTGAGGATGCAACCTTGAAAACCTCCTTATCAAGGAACGGAACACGCAGCTCGAGTGAGTTAGCCATACTCATTCTGTCGGCTTTAAGAAGGATATCACCGACCATCCACATATTTATGTCAAGGTACTGCATCTTTGTAACGTCGTCGTACTTTCTGCAGCGGTAGTAGTATTTTCTTGTGTAGTTCTGCGGACGTGTTGCAATTGAGGGGTCCTTTAGCAAATCCTTTTTGTGGTTGTAGTCGTACATAAAAGGATTGGCTAGGTATCGTTCTTCAAGCG
>JBJEOX010000229.1:0-2123 GCA_051880935.1 Ruminococcus sp. | reverse complement strand
ACGGTTTTGCCGTGCTTTACTGTATAAGTGTAGTATTTGCCTGCAAGGTCGCCAAAAACTTTGCACGACCATACGCCTGTTTTCTTGTCGAGAACGAGAGCCTTTGACTCAAGTACGCCTGCATCTCCCTCATCGTCACTGCCGTGTTCGTAAATATTTACCTTTATGCTTGACGCATTCGGCGACCATACTTTAAACACGGTTGCATCCTTGCCGTAGGTTGCACCCAAGTCTGAGCCTGTATATGTTGTTTTATCCAGAGCAGCAGCATATGCCTGATAGTCCGTTTTTTTGTTATTTGTTGCGGCAGAAGCCTCTGCCATACACATTGAGCCAATCATCATAAATGCCATTACTCCCGTTAGAATTTTTTTGAAAAGCAATTAAAATGCCTCCTGACTGATTGCATTCCATTTAGATAATTTTATCATATTATGCTCTTGATTTTAATTCCTATTTAGAATAATCATATTAAAGGAGGCTTTTATACTGTAGAAAATTAGATGGATTTTATGTGCATTTTGCCTAACTAATATTTACCAAATTTTGTTATTTATGGATTTATAAAATAAAATAACTCCGAATGCAGGCGAATAATCAAACATTCGGAGTTTATAGACAGATACTAAATATTCAATCCGTAGCGTGACGAATTAATCAAGGTGCTTTCAATTCTCAGCAAGCGATTGTACTTGCTCACTCTGTCGGTTCGGCAGGGTGCGCCTGTTTTTATCTGACCTGCATTTACTGCAACTGCAATATCTGCAATTGAGGTGTCCTCGGTTTCGCCGCTTCGGTGTGAAATTATTGTGCTGTAGCCTGCTTTTTGAGCAGTGTCGATTGCTTCAAGCGTTTCGGTGAGAGTTCCTATCTGATTGATTTTTATAAGAATTGAATTTGCCGCTCCTATTTCAATTCCGTGTTTCAGGCGTTTGGTGTTGGTAACAAACAAATCGTCGCCTACAAGCCTTACTCTGTCCCCTAACTTCTCGGTGATTTTTGTCCAGCCGTCCCAGTCATATTCAGAAAGAGGGTCTTCTATTGAGATTATGGGATAGTCATTTACAAGCTTTTCAAAATATGCTGTAAGCTTTTCGCTTGAAAGCTCAATTTTACGCTTTGGGAGCTTATAAACTCCCTCACGATACCACTCGGAAGCCGCCGCATCAAGCGCTATTTTGATATCGTCTATCGAATAGCCGGCAAGCTCGATTGCACTGACAATAAGCTCTATTGCCTGCTCGTCGCTTTCAAGGCTCGGTGCATAGCCGCCCTCATCGCCTACTGCGGTATTCATATTATATTCTTTGAGAATATTTCCCAATGTCTGATAGATTTCACAGCACTGCCTTAAGCCTTCCGAAAAACAGCAGGCACCGACAGGCATTATCATAAATTCCTGAATGTCGATATTATTCGTTGCGTGTGCTCCGCCGTTGAGAATATTCATCATAGGAACAGGCATTCTTACGGAATATACTCCTCCGATATAGCGGAAAAGCGGAAGCTTGAGATACTTTGCCGCCGCTTTTGCACAGGCAAGCGAAACGGCAAGAATTGCATTTGCACCGAGATTTTCTTTGTTTGGCGTTCCGTCAAGCTCAATCATCTTATAGTCAACGGCGCACTGGTCAAAGGGAGAGTCGTCGCAAAGCTCGGGAGCGATTTTTGTATTAATATTTTCAACTGCTTTTGTAACTCCCTTGCCCATATAGCGTGATTTATCACCGTCACGAAGCTCAAGCGCCTCAAAAGCTCCTGTTGAAGCTCCGGAAGGGACAGAAGCTTTGGCGTAAGTTCCGTCCGACAGACCGATTTCTGCCTCAACGGTGGGATTGCCTCTTGAGTCGATTATTTCTCTGCCGATTACTTTTTCAATTGTGATTTTCATAATATTACCTCCGGCTTTATTTTGCCGGGAATCAGGTGAAATATTCGCAGTATCAACAATGAAATTACAAGCATATATTGTTATAAAGCAAAAAGGAGGATAATTAATGGAACTTGTACCGTACACAGTGCGCTCAGGCAATACTCTGTTCGGCATTGCGCAGTTTTTTCAGACAAGTGTTGAAGATATACTCAAATACAATAATATTCAGAATCCGTCGCAGATTTACGTA
>JBJEOX010000228.1:0-2132 GCA_051880935.1 Ruminococcus sp. | reverse complement strand
CCCGACGCTCCGCTGACATTATCCCACGTAAGGGTGATCTGGTCGGTTAAGAAGCTTGTCTTAACAATATTCTTAACATTTCCTATCTTCGGAGCAGGCTTTGCAGTCGGCTGAGTTGCAGGAGCAGTTGTCGGAACAGTAGCAGGCTGAGCAGTGGGCTCGGTCACTGCTGTTGACGGAGCAGTTGCAGGCTCTTTAGGCTCGGTTGCAGCTTCAACAGTTTCAACCGCTTCACCCGATACAACGGGCATAGCTTCATTTTCAGCCGCATATGTACTTGTGCCAAACACCGCAGCAGCGGAAAACACAGTTATCACCGCAAGCAGAGCTGAAAAAACACGTTTGAACTTATTTTTCATTCTTATTCCCTCTTTCACCAATATATCATCGCAGGACGATATTTAATAACAATAGTATATAATAAATTTTCCAAAAAATAAAGAGTTTTTTATGTAAATATTTTAAATTTTTTCGGTGCAAATCACAAAATTTTGTACGAATATTTACCTTTTTAGAAAAATGAAGAATATTATGCGTATTCCGAATTAAAATCAAAGAATTCCTTACTTCGTACTGTCTGAATTGTCGGGACAAACGCTTGATGAAACTCTCTCGTCATACAGTTCAACAGCCTTTCTCACCCTTAAACGCAGGCGTTCAAAGGGAGTATCCTCCTTGTTGTCGATAATCTCCTTTGGATAAAGCTTTTTTGGAGTGAGGTTTGACGCACCAGGCTGGCTGTACATTCTCATCACGATTCCCTCGTGCTGAATCAGAGCAAAAAGCTGGCTGAGTGATTTGCAGGCGTCAATTTCTTTTAAAAGCTGTTCTTTGGTTTTTCTGCGGTAACCGCTGACGCCGATACTTTTCACCCGTTTCACCAACCTTTCATAAAACACAAATCTGTATCCATAATTTTTCAAATATGGTTTTTGATGGATAACATATTTATTATACTTAATCTTCACATAATTTTCAATACAAATTTCGACCTAATTTATTTACATAAAAACAAAAATATGATATGCTTTTAATAATTTAAAGGGTTTGTAGATTTATTAATATGCATAAAATAAGGAAACGGAGAAATTAATATGAAAAGGATTTTATGCCTGATTTTGGCTTCTGCTGTGCTGGCGCCTGTATCGCTGTGCGGATGTTCCGACGAAAACAACAGCAGCAGTTCAGGCTCGCAGGCTGCTACGGCAGCAACAGACACTACCGTTAAAACAACGGGAAATAAAATTCACATTAACGACAGCACCCTCGGCGAAATCTGGATTACCGAGCTTGACGGTGTACCTGTAAACAAGCTTGACAACAACGGTTTTACCGCTGATTCAAGCCTTAAATATTACAGTGAAAACGGAAAATCAGCCTCAGCCGAGGGAATTGACGTGTCCGCCTACAGCGGTGACATTGACTGGAAAAAGGTTAAGGAAAGCGGAATTGACTTTGCTATGATAAGAGTTGGCGGCAGAGGCTACGGCGAAAGCGGCGAGATGTACACAGACGAAAGAGCTCTTGAATACATAGACGGCGCAAAGGCAGAGGGAATCAAAGTCGGAGCTTACTTTTTCTCTCAGGCAATCAACACGGAAGAGGCAATTGAAGAAGCCGACTATGTAAAAACAGTTCTCGGCGATATAAAGCTTGATTATCCCGTAGCCTACGACTGGGAAATCATCAAGGACGACGACGCAAGGACGGACAACGTAAGCGCAAGTCAGGCTACCGAGTGCGCAAGAGCTTTCTGCGACAGAGTTAAGGAGCTCGGCTATACGCCTATTCTCTACTCCCCGAGCCGTGAGCTGTACTTCAAGTACGATTTGTCCCGCCTTGCCGACATTGACATATGGTACTGCGAATATGCAAACGTGCCTACATTCTATTATGAGTTTTCTATGTGGCAATATTCGGCTACAGGCACAATCGACGGAATTGAAGGTGCGGTAGATTTGAATATCTGTTTTACAAATGTAGCTGATTATGACTGATATTTCGTAAAGTAACCTAAACTAAACCATAATTTATTTAAATGTGGAATTCGGAATTAAATGCTCACGAAAAATTGTAGGGAACGACACAGGGGTTTCTGCCCCTTAATAAGGGGACTGAGGGGTTTTGGGCAC
>JBJEOX010000227.1:0-2132 GCA_051880935.1 Ruminococcus sp. | reverse complement strand
GTGAATTTCGTTAAGTAAGATATTCTGAACTGCACCGCCGATACCGTTTGACCAGCAAACCAGAAGTGCAAACGCTGTTACAAGCCACATTTTTATGTGCCATTTTGATTGGGGCAGACGGTCAAGTCTTGCGCCAATGCTGACATTAGATTTGTTTCCCATTATTGTACTCCTTATCTTATTTTTTCTTAAATGAAATTTTTATATTTTTCTTTCGGCACCGTCAAGCTCCTGTTCAAGCTCTTTTTCCATAATCGACCATGCCTTTTCAAAGTCTGCGTCCTTATTCCACAAAGCAGGAGGTCCTAAAACCACCATATCTGCTCCTGCCTCGTACAGAGGACGGTATAAATCCTTGTTCATAGAGCCGTCGGCTTCGATGAGAAAGTCAAGTCCGAGTTCTTTTCTCATTTTTGCAAGGCGGTTAATTTTTACGAACATCTGCGGGTTAACGGGTTGTCCCGAAATGCCGGGGTCAACAATCATAATCGTTACCTTATCAAGCAGAGGGAGGTAATATTCAATAGTGCTTAAAGGAACCGAAGGGCTTAACGCAACGCCTGCCTTACAGCCTAATTCCTTTATTTTGTTGATTGTTACAAATGCGTCTCCCTCAATGCAGTCTGTGTGAGGTGTTATGTACTCAGCACCCGACCTTGCAAACAATTCAAGGTACTGCTGAGGGTGCTTGACCATAAGATGAGCGTCCATTGGTTTAAGATTATCAACGTGCTTATTAAGATAGTCAAGATAATCGGGACCTATGCCGTAGCTCGGAACATACACGCCGTCTTTGATGTCCATATGAAGATAATCTGATTTTTCGTTAATCAGCTTAACCTGTTCCTCAATATGGAATAAATCACAACAGCCTACCGACGGAGCAATCATTAGCTTTCTCATTGAAATTACCTCCAAACAACTCAATTATTGATTAATCATCATAGTCATATGTGAAAATAACTTTGATTGCTTCTTTCTTAGCCATTGCATCAAAGCCTTCTCTCCACTGTGAAAGACCGAGACGATGAGTTATCATAGGCTGAACCTTAATCTGACCCGACTGAAGAAGTCTGATACAGTTTCTCCACGAGGTTGAGTCGTAAGCCATATGACCGATAATGCTCTTGTTCCATGCTGTGATGTCGTTGATTGAGAACTCAAGAGGCTTGAAGCCCATACCTACACGAACGATTTCAGCGTTAGGTCTTGTCATTTCAAGAGCCTGCTTCAAAGCGATGTTTGCGCCTGAGCACTCGATTACAAGTCCGAGGTTATCTCTGCCGCAGATTTCGGTGCATCTTGCAACAACGTCTTCTCTTGAGCCGTTAACGCAATGTGTAGCACCAAGCTCCATTGCAACAGGGAATCTTACCTTTACGTCCTCTTCAAGACCAACCATCACAATGTTTACTGCACCCATAAGCTTTGCAATCTGAACCGAGAACAATCCGAGAGGACCTGTACCGAATACTACTACGTCCTGTCCGGGGATTAAGTGTGACTGCTGAGCGACTGCCTTGTAAGCGTTGCAAATCGGGTCGAGCACTGCTGCTTCCTCGTACTTAACGCCTTCGGGGATTTCCCAGATAGCGTGCTTGTGAATAGCAAGGATTTCGCCGGGAACCTTACAATACTTTGAGAATCCGCCGCCCCAGGTATTGTTGTCAAGGCCAAGGTTTACCTTGTGTTCGCAGCAAAGGAAATCGCCGCTTTCGCAGGCAGGGCATACGCCGCAAACGTGAGCGCTGTTGTCCGATACTACCCTCTGACCTACGTGCCAGTCTTTTACGTTCTCGCCGACCTGAACGATTTCACCGGCAAACTCGTGTCCTCTGACTGATTGCTGCTGGTCGGGTGTGATGTTGGTGTCATCATAACCGTTGTCTACGTTCCAGTGCTTCATATCAGCACCGCAGATTGCGGCAGCCTTGATTTCAAGAATAATATCGTCGGGTCCGCATTCGGGAACCGGATAATCCTCCATCATTTTATAGCCACCAAAAGCCGTTCCAAATCTTTTTAAAGCATGCATAATTTTAAACTCCTTTTCTCCGCTCTCAAGCGGTTTTTATTTGACACCTATATAATATCACTAAAAAATGTGGAAATCAAGCATTTTTTTGATTATT
>JBJEOX010000226.1:0-11040 GCA_051880935.1 Ruminococcus sp. | reverse complement strand
AGGATGATATTTTGAAAATTAAAAAGTCGAGTGCCTCGACACGCAGTTTTGAAAGACAGTCCGACAATATCAAAACCGACCGTTTAGGAACAGTTTCCTTTAGAATAAAAAAGATGATACCGCTGGTACTTTCTGTCGCTATACTAATAGGTGTAACTGCCGTAAGCTCTGGCAAAAAAGTAAGCTCGCCCTCTGTTTCGAAAACAGTAAGCACAACAGATGAAACGGAGTACTCAACCAAAGATGAGATAAAAGAAACCGACTTTGACGAAATGAGAGGAGTATGGATTTCATATATTGAGCTGAGTATGGAAAAAGAAAGCGATAAGAGCGAACAGACTTTCAGAAATAAATTCGAAACTATTGCCGAAAACTGCAAGGGTTACGGTCTTAATACGCTGATTGTTCAGGTGCGCCCTTACGGGGATGCATTGTACAAATCTGAATATTACCCCTGGTCACATATTCTGACAGGAACTCAGGGCAAAAATCCGGGATATGACCCGCTTAAAATTATGTGCGAGATAAGCAGAAAATATAAGCTGAAAATTCACGCATGGGTTAATCCTTATCGAGTAACGCTCAATGAAACGCCAAAACAGCTATCAAACGATAATCCGTATGTCAAAAATGAAAATCTCGGCTTAACTACTGAAAGCGGAATAATTCTTGACCCGTCAAATAAAGAAGCCAGAGAACTGATAATAAACGGTGTTATTGAAATAGTAAAGAACTATGACGTTGACGGTATTCAGTTTGATGATTATTTTTATCCCGAAGATATCGGAGAATGCGACAGCAAAAGCTATGAAAGCTACGTGTCTGAGGTTGGGGAAAAAAACAGTATGAATCTTGACAACTGGAGGCTTGCAAACGTAAATATGCTGATTTGCGAAACCTACAGAGCAATTCACTCTGAAAGAGATAATGTTGTTTTTGGCATTTCTCCGCAGGGAAATATTGATAATAACGAAAAGCTTTACGCCGACGTAAAATCGTGGTGCAATTGCAGAGGATTTGTTGATTACATATGTCCGCAGATTTATTTCAGCACAGAAAATCCTGCCCTTACATTTGAAGACGCACTCGAAAGCTGGAGTACTCTTAATTACGATGATAACGTTAAGCTTTATGTCGGACTTGCAGGATACAAAGCAGGAACAGACGATGACGAAGGCACGTGGGCAGAATCAAGCAGTATTCTTGCAGATGAATATCGGATTTTAAAAAGCAACGAAAAAGCCGAGGGATTTATGATTTACAGCTATAACAGCATTATTTCAAATGAAAGCCGTGAAGAAATGCAGAACTTAAGAAATCTGCTACACTAATTCACCAACACAATAGTCCTTTTCAGCTGAAACAAGCTTTACGTCGGCAATTGTTCCGCAAAGTGAATTATCATTTGCTACAACGTGAACAGGAGTGTAATTCTTTGTGTAGCCTTCAAGATAACCGTGACGCATACGCTCAAAAAGTACGCTTTCAACTCTGCCTATCTGTGAAGTCAGAAACTCAAATCGGGATTTTTCAACAAGCTCTCCCATAAGAGAAGCACGTCTGTCCTTTTCGGCAGGACTAACCTGATTAGGAGCATCAGCCGCCTTTGTTCCCTTGCGCTGAGAATACGGAAAAACGTGCACCTTTGCAAATCCTATGCTTTTTACAAACTCCATTGAAGAAATAAAATCTTCCTCGCTTTCACCTGCAAAGCCGACCATTACATCGGTTGTCATTGAAGAATTTTCAAAGGCTTTACGAAGATTGCTGACAATTTGTGCATATTCAGCACTGTTGTAGTGACGATTCATATCTTTTAGCGTTTTATCACAGCCGCTTTGCAGTGACAAATGGAACTGAGGACAAAACTTTTTCTGAGCGGCAAGACGAGAAATGAGCTTATCGTCCATCTGCTCGGGTTCAATTGAACCGAGTCTTACTCTTTCAATTCCGTCAACTGTACAGGCAGTTTCTACTGCGTCGGCAAGGTCAAAATCTTCGCCCAGTCCGTAAGCAGAAAGGTTAATTCCGACAAGTACTACCTCTTTATAG
Source organism: Ruminococcus sp. (assembly GCA_051880935.1). Taxonomy (GTDB): domain Bacteria; phylum Bacillota; class Clostridia; order Oscillospirales; family Acutalibacteraceae; genus Ruminococcoides. The sequence goes on along the minus strand of JBJEOX010000226.1, from coordinate 8,988 downwards.
CCGTTAAGAGCAATATTTTCAATCTCAGTTTTCAGGTCTGCAAGCGGTTTCGAACGCACTCTTCCTCTTGCATACGGAATAATGCAATAGGAACAGAAACGGTTACAACCGTCTTCAATTTTAATGAACGCTCTTGTGTGCTCGCCGAGTGAAGAAACAGAAAGATTTTCAAAGATTTCGTTCTTTGCAGGGTGCTGTGAAATATTTACAAATCCGTGTTTTTCAGCTAAATACTTTTCGAGTGCAGGGATAAGTTCTGCACGCTTTGCATTTCCAAGCACTATATCGCAATCTTTGAAATTCCTGCTGTCTTCGGGGAATGCCTGCGGCATACAGCCTGTAAGCACTATTATACCGTCGGGATTTGCCCGGCGAGCTCTGCTGATTATCTTGCGGTTTTTAGCGTCACTTACAGAGGTTACAGTACAGCTGTTTATTATAGTAATGTCTGCCTTTTCTTTATCATTAGACAAGGTGAAGCCTTGCTTCAGCAACGCTTCACGCATTGCCTGTGATTCGTACTGATTAACTTTACAGCCGAGTGTAACTATATTAAAATTCATTAATGTTTCATCCTTTTTTATACAAATAGTTGAAATTGCAAAAAATCATAAATTATCATTGATTATCATAAAATTTAATGATAAGATATATCAAGAAGATAAATATTTTTGAGGTGATTTCTATGTTCTCTATGCCAATATGCGCAAAAAACAAAAACGGATTAATTGAAATCTTTGAAACCCTTGCTCACTTCCCAAATCAGCTTATGATGATAAGAAGCGGCGAATATACAGTTGATGCTCACTCTCTTATCGGAGTTTTTTCTATTGACGTTTCACAGCCTATGGAGCTGCTCCTTGAAAATGAACCTGATGACAGCTTTAAAGAAGCCGTTTCAAGATTTGTTCCTGCGCACGCATAATTTACATAGTTTTATTTAAAGCCCTATGACGAAAGTCATAGGGCTATTTTTTCAGGAATTTTTATCTACAACGTGGAAATTCTTTAAATTTCCGGTTTTTTCGCTTCTTTTGTCGAGTTCTTTTAAAACGTCGTCAAGCGGTATACCCTGTGAAACCATCATTACCGTAAGATGATAGATTAAATCGGCAATTTCGTAAACAGTTTCACCGTTGTCGCCGTTTTTTGCGGCAATTATTGTTTCACTGCATTCCTCGCCGACTTTCTTGAGAATTTTATCAATGCCTTTATCAAGAAGATAGCAGGTGTATGAGCCCTCCTTGGGGTTGTCACGTCTGTTTTCTACTGTTGCGTATAAAGCTGAAAGAATTTCCTTATCGTTCATAAATATATAACCTCTTATTTTAATTTTTTGAAAAAGCACGAATGACTGCCTGTGTGACAAGCGGCGCCTGTCTGCTCAACAGTAATAAGCAGAGTATCGTCGTCGCAGTCTGCAAAAATATCAACAACCTTTTGCAGATGTCCCGAGGTTGCCCCCTTGTTCCAAAGCTCCTGTCTGCTTCTTGACCAGAACCATGTGTAGCCTGTTTCAAAGGTTTTCTGCATACTTTCTCTGTTCATATATGCAAGCATCAGAACTTCTCCTGTTGACTTTTCCTGAATAACAGCAGGAATAAGCTCTGACTTTACAAAATACTTATCAAAATCCATAATTCACCCTGTAAATCAGATTAATACTATTATGTGTAACAATTTATATTATATTTTTCTTGTCATTTCAAGAGCAAGCTTTAAGTCGAGGTTACCTGAATAGATAGCCTTTCCGCAGATTGCACCGTATACATCAAGCTCTGCAAGATTTATAATATCCTTTAATACAGCAACGCCGCCGCTTGCGATGATGTTACAGTCTACCTGATGAACCAAATCATCGAGCTGTTTAAGATTAGGGCCTGCTAGAGTACCGTCCTGGTCAATGTCGGTAAATACTATTGTTTTGACACCAACGTCTTCCATACGCTTTGCAAGCTCAATGTAATTTATATCGGAGCTGTCAATCCAGCCCTCTGCCCTTACCATTCCGTCCTTGGCATCAATTCCGACTACGATTTTATCACCGTAGTTTTTTACTGCATCAACAACGAACTGTGGGTCTTTAACGGCAGCCGAGCCGAGAATTACTTTGTTGATACCTCTTGAAAGGTAATATTCAACGGCTTTCATATCCCTTATACCGCCTCCGACTTCAACGGAAAGTCCCGAGGATTTAGCAACGTCGGCGATTAAATCAGCATTTACAAGCTTTGCATCCTTTGCGCCGTCAAGGTCAACCATATGCATCCATGTTGCGCCTGCATCTGCAAAACGCTGAGCGGCGATGTATGGTGACTCGGCAACCTTCTGTACTGTTGAATAATCGCCTTTGAACAGACGGACACAGTTGCCGTCTTTTATATCTATAGCAGGTAAAATAATCATTTATAACACTCCTTTAGTGGAAAGAGGTTTGTTTGAAGTGTTCTGCTTTACTGCAAGTCTTAATGAATGAGCTAAAGCCTTATAGAGCGCCTCGGTAATGTGGTGGGAATTATCTCCGTAGAGGGATTTCAAATGCAGAGTAATTCCGGCGTTGAATGCAAATGCACGCATAAATTCAACGGTCATTGCACAATCGTAATCACCGCATCTGCTCTGCGGAAAATCAGCTTCAAACACAAGGAAAGGTCTACCGCTGATATCAACTGAGGAAAATGCAAGAGCCTCGTCCATCGGAACATAAAAGCTGCCGAATCTGTCAATTGAACTTTTATCACCGAGAGCATTTGCAAAAGCCTTGCCAAGTACGATTCCCGTATCCTCTACAGTGTGATGCTCGTCCACATTGAGATCTCCTGTTACGGAAAGCTCAAGTCCAAAACCGCCGTGAGTAGCGAATGAATTTAACATATGGTCAAAGAAGCCGACACCGGTATCAATGGAAATATTACCGCCGTCAAGATTTAAAATAAGCTTTATCTGAGTTTCTCTAGTGCTTCTTTCCTCAATAGCACAGCGCATCGACTCACCTCGAGAAATAATTTTTAATACAGCAGAGAGTTTCATCAACCTCTTGTTCAGTTCCTGCCGAAATTCTTATGTAATCTCCCATATATCTGATAACAATGGAGTTACCCTTTAAAAACTCCCAGATAGCCTTCCCCTCGGGAGTTTTTACGAATACAAAGTTTGCACAGCTGTTATAAACCGTCAAACCTCTATATTTTTCGGCAATGTCTACCAAACCATTATACAACTTTTCTCTGTTGCTGACAATTGCTTTTTGTCGATTTAATAAATATTCTTTATTTTTGTATATTACAGTGCCGATTGCCTGTGAAATACTGTTTACATTATACGGAGATTTTACTGCTTTCAGCGCCTTTGAAATAGTCTTGTTTGCCACTGCAAAGCCAAGACGAAGTGCCGCAGAGCCGACAGACTTTGACGCAGTCCTGAAAACAATCAGGTTTGAATATTTTTCCGTTTCAGCAATCAGGCTCTGATTCCAGAAGTCCATATAAGCCTCGTCAAGGATGACAAGTGCATTTACGGAAGTTACAAGTCTGCGAGCCTGTTCTGCTGTTATTCCCTGTCCTGTGGGGTTGCAGGGATTTGAGAAAATGACGAGCTTTATGTTGTCGCAGTTGATTTTTTCAATCAATGCATCTACGTCGATATTAAGGCTTTCATCCTTTATGAAGGAATCACATTCCACCTCGCAGATTGAAGAATAAAACTTATACATTGAAAAGTCAGGTGCAACAACAAGCATTTTGTCGCCCTTTTCAAGAAACGCTGATTCTGTCAGGAATATAAGCTCGTCCGAGCCGTTGCCTGCTGTGACGCATTCGGGATTTATTCCGTAATATTCCGAAAAAGAATTAACAACCTCTGTAGCAAGCGGGTCGGGATAACGGTTGAAGTCAATTTTTTCAATTTTCTCTCTCACCTGCTGCATAATCTCCTCAGGATAGCTTACAGGACACTCGTTAGCATCAAGGCGGATTTTATATGTTCCGCTTATCGGCTCGTAAGGCTCAAGCTCACGGATTTTTTTATTAAGTTCATAGCTCATAAAAACACATTCCAATCATCAGGAAATAAATTATCAGTCAATATCAAAGCGCACCTTGATTGAATTTGCGTGCGCAGTAAGTCCCTCGGTATCGGCAAAACGGATTACATCCTCTGCATCGTTCTTCAAAGCGTCCTCTGTATAATAGATAAAGCTCGACTTCTTGACAAAGCTGTCAACAGAAAGCGGAGAGAAAAAGCGAGCTGTTCCGCTTGTGGGAAGAACGTGATTAGGGCCGGCAAAGTAATCGCCGAGCGGTTCGGGGCTGTAGTTGCCAAGGAATACCGAGCCTGCGTTATCAAGCTTACCTATATACTCCATAGGATTGTTACAGCAAACCTCAAGGTGCTCGGGAGCAAGCTCATTTGCAAATTCCACTGCCTGTGACATATCACTGCAAACAATTATTGCTCCGAAGTTATCGAGAGAGGACTCGATAATTTCTTTTCTTGAAAGCTTTTCCATCTGCAAGATAAGCTCCTGCTTTGTTTTTTCGGCAATTTCTGCCGAATCGGTAAGCAGAATTGAAGAAGCTAATTTATCGTGTTCTGCCTGACTCATAAGATCTGCGGCAAGGAATTTAGGATTTGCACTGCTGTCGGCAATTATAAGAATCTCGCTCGGTCCTGCAATCATATCAATATCAACTGTGCCGTAGAGAAGCTTTTTGGCTGTTGCAACAAAGATATTACCGGGTCCTACAATTTTATCAACCTTAGGAACGCTCTCTGTTCCGTATGCAAGAGCCGCAACCGCCTGAGCACCGCCCATAAGAAAGATTCTGTCTACGCCTGCGATTTTAGCGGCTGCAATAATATTCGGATTAGGGGTGCCGTCCTTCTGCGGAGGAGTGCACATTATTATTTCCTCAACGCCTGCAATCTTTGCAGGAATAGCATTCATAAGAACTGACGAGGGATAAGCGGCAGTACCGCCCGGAACGTAAATGCCGACACGCTTTAAGCCTCTTATTCTCTGTCCCATTATTACGCCGTTATTCTTTGCAGTAAGCCAACTTTGCTGAAGCTGTCTTTTGTGAAAATCGGAAATATTTTCAGCCGCTTTTTTTAAGGTTAAAATATAGTCCTTGTCGCACTTTTCGATTAATGAATCAATTTCATCGGGTGAAATTTCAGTTTTTTCGGGAGCTTTTCCGTCAAATTTAATTGTATATTCTCTTACAGCCTTGTCGCCGTTCTCACGCACGTTTTCGATAATCTCGGAAACTGTTGGAATTACGTTTTTATCGGAATTCTGCGCTCTTTTTTTGAGCGTTTCTATAAATTCATACTCTCTTTTTCCGTCTGCTGTTACTGTTGTTATCATTGCGTTACAGCCTCCAATTTCTTCTGAAGTTGCTCTATCTCATTTTTCCTAAGTTTAAGGCTTGCTGTGTTAGCTATCAGCCTTGCTGAAATATCGGTTACCCACTCGATTACTTCAAGACCGTTTGCTTTAAGAGTAGAGCCTGTTTCAACTATATCGACAATTCCGTCGGCAAGCCCTACTAACGGTGCAAGCTCAACAGAGCCTTCAATTTTGATTATTCTTACGTCCATATTTTTGTCGTCAAAAAATGAACGGGTTACTTTTGGATACTTTGTTGCGATTGTTTTTGTGTTGTAACCGCTGTAGAAATCATAGTCTTTTTTTGTAGCAAGGGCAAATCTGCATTTGCCGAAGCCCAAATCGAGCAGTTCATAAAATGAAGTGCCGTTTTCAAGGATTGTATCTTTTCCGACAACGCCTAAGTCACATACACCGTGTTCAACGTATGTAATAACATCGGCCGCCTTTGCAAGCACAACCTCAAATTCGTTGTCACCTACAGGTAGAATAAGACGTCTGCCCTTGTTTTTTACTTCGTCGCAGTTGTATCCGATTTTTTCAAAAAGTTCTATTGTAGTTTTTTCAAGTCTGCCCTTTGTAAGAGCAATTCTGATTGGTTTCATATGTGAAAATCCTTTCAAGCTGTTTTATCCGATAACCTTAACCTCTGTTATGCCTCTGCTTTTTGCAAACGCTTCTGTTTCTTCGAGGGTCGGCAAAACGCTGAATTGTGCTTTTTTGCCGTCTGTGTTAAGCTGTGATACAAGATTAATTCCCTCAATCTCATGTCCGTCATTTGCAAAAACAAGTACGTCGGGATTATCCGAATAGCTTACATCGTTGTCGGTAAGCCGTTTAATTGTGATTGCGTCGGTATCGACCGCAAATCCTGCCGCACCCATAGGAGCGTCAAACTCTGAAAGAAGTTCATCATATCTGCCGCCTGAAATTACTGCGTCGCCGATTCCGTTAATATATCCTGTAAAGACAATGCCTGTGTAATAATCGTTTCTCTGAACAAAACCGAGGTCAATGATAAGCTTACTGCCGAGATTAAGCGGACTCAAGTTGTTATAGATTTTATGCAGATATTCAAGTGCAGATTCAGCATTTGTACCCTTGCAGATTTCATAAGCCTTTTCAAAGACCTCCTCACCGCCGAAAAGCGACGGCAGACTGCGGATTGCATTTACTGCCTTGCAAGGCTCGAGCTTGTCAAGAAGATTGTTGAGAGCAGAATAATTCTTACCCTCAATAGATACTCTGATTTTTTCCTTGTAGTCCTCGTCAATATTTAGCTCATTTGAAAGAGCGTCAAACACGCCTGCGTGGCCAAGCTCAATTCTGTAATCATCAGCAACGGAAGAAATACAGCTTACGGCAGTCGTAAGGACTTCAAGGTCGGCTCTTATCCCCTTTACGCCGATTAGCTCAATTCCCATCTGCATAAACTCGTTTCTTCTGCCTGTCAGTGTGGGATTGTTGCGGTAAACAGCCTGTTTATAGTAAAGACGTACCGGAAGAATGCTGTTTTTCAGACGTGAAGATACCATTCTTGCAATCGGCAAGGTTGAGTCGGGACGTACAACAAGAAGTCTGCCCTTATTATCCGTTGTTTTGAACATTGACTCCTGAGTAATTCCGCTGCAAGGAACTGAAAAAACGTCATAGAATTCGATGCCCGGTGTAATTACTCTTTTGAAACCCCTTGTTACAAATACGTTTTCAATTTTTCCGCAGATATCGTCCATAGCCGAACATTCGGCAAACAGAAAATCCTTTGTTCCCTCGGGAGTAATTTTTAAATATTTTTTCATAATAACCTCTCTGTTATTGTTGTGTTTCAAAACGCTTTACTATGCTAATGTGCTAATATACTACCATATTAAATTGTTTTTGTCAATCACTTTTCTTCTTTCTTATCGGTATTTTCATTATTATCGGATTCATCATCCTCCGTTTTATCAGAATCCGACTTATTCAGACCGATAAGCTTTTTAATCTTTTCTCTTTGCTGGTTTTCCTTTTCTTCTCTGATGCGCTTTTGTTCTTCTGCGATTTTCTGGTAATTCAGCACCTCAAAATCAAGTGCCTCCTGCGCAATCTTGCCCTTTTCGTTAATAGAATTTTTAGCTTTTTTACCCACAAGAGAATATATGACTGCAAATATAGGTGTTCCGAGAATGAAACCCGGCAAACCGAACAAAGCACCGCCGACAACTACGCTGAAAAGTACCCAGAAGCTTGAAAGTCCTACCTGATTGCCGATAATCTTCGGCTTGAAAAGGTTGCCGTCAAGTTGCTGAATTACGACTACAATTAATATGAACTTTATCATATCCCAGGGATTTATTATGAAAAGTAAAAACGCACTTGGAATTGCGCCGATAAACGGACCGAAAAACGGAATGATGTTAGTGACTCCTATGAGTACAGCAATTAACGGAGCATAAGGCACATTTAAAATAACCATTGCAACGAAGGTAAGCAAGCCGACAAAGCCAGCGTCGATTATATCACCTACAAGAAAACGACCGCATTTTGTATCGGTTATGTCTACGATTTCATAAATCTTCGGTAAATATTTTATCGGGATAAAAGCGACAGCAAGGCGCTTTACTATGCGGCAGAGCTGTTCTTTTGCAGCAAGGAAATATACTGAGATTACAATACCCATAACAAAGTTATACACACCGGAAGCTGTACCTAATACCATACCGAAAATTGCTTCGCCTGTTTTTCCTGCAAACTGAGTGATATTTTGCATTGAGAAGAATTTTGAAATTTCTGTCAAAAGATTATTCAGAATATTATCCTTTTCAATTCCTGCATTAAATACGGAATTAATCCAGTCAATAAACTCGTTTACATGCTGCATAACTGCTTCATAGTAAGTTGGCATAGTTTCCACAAGACTTGCAATATTTTCGATAATCTGAGGAACAACTATCCATATTATTGCAATAAATATTGCTGAAACTAAAGTATAGGTACAGACTAATGCAAGAGGTTTTTTTATTTTAGCAAAGGCTTTGTGCTTTGTTCCAATTTTTCCGAAAGCCTTTGTGTAAAAAAACTTGTATGGGAAGTTGAGCAAATATGCAAATAAAAAACCAACTAAAAACGGAGTAAGAATTTCGGCAATTTTACATATTATACTCCATACAACATCAATATTGTCTTTTACAAACAGTAAGAATACAGTAAATGCAATTGCTATAAGTACATTCCTGATTGTTGCAAATTTCTTCAAATGTATCACTCCTTAAAATAATGACATTTGTGAACTGTCGGGCAAGTCTTTTAACACTCCGACATCTTTAAGCGTTTCAATAACCGCTTTTGTTACTTTTGTTTTTACCTGCATATCTTCGATAGACAGATATTCATATTTTTTGCCTGCTTCGGCAAGTGAGATTGCAGCCGCCTCGCCTACACCGGGAAGTGATGAAAACGGAAGTCTGATTTTTCCGTCCTCTACCATAAACATTTTAGCTTCGGACTTATAAACATCTATAGGAAGAACATCTATTCCCCTTGCCATCATTTCATTTACAATCTGCAAAGTCTGATACTCAGCATCATCTTTTGCGGTAGCTTCGTGAACACTTTGCTTT
>JBJEOX010000225.1:0-2148 GCA_051880935.1 Ruminococcus sp. | reverse complement strand
CCTTTCCCTCATTGAGAAATTTATGATAAATCAATCTTACAGTTTCTGCACCCTCTTTATTTATGTAAAGCTTTCCGTCACGAACATCGTAGCCCAGCATATCTCTGCCGAACACAACCCCCTGCTCCATCATTCTGCGCTGTCCCCACTTTACTCGGTCGGAGGTTTTTCTGCTCTCCTCCTGAGCAATTGACGACATAATCGTCAGTCGAAGCTCTGCGTCAGCGTCAAGCGTGTTTATATTATCATTCATAAAAATCACGCCTATGCCGTAGCTTTTCAGCTCTCTTGTATAGCCAATGCTGTCAAGAGTGTTTCGAGCAAATCGGCTGATTTCTTTTGTGATAATCAAATCAAACTTTTTTGCTTTTGCATCTTCTATCATTCGGTTGAATGACGCTCGTTTTTTTGTACTCGTTCCGCTGATTCCCTCGTCAACATAAATTTCATAGAGCTCCCACAATGGATTGCGTTTTATATACTCATTGAAATATCTTTGCTGACTTTCAAGTGAATTTGCCTGATCGAGATTGTCGGTTGACACTCGGCAGTAAGCCGCTACCTTTCTGACTTCGTTTTCAAAGTTATTTAACATTTTTATACCTCCTTCTGTAACACAAGTATATTATTAATTCTCATAATGTCCAGAGAAATTTTCAGAGCGACAGTTGTGGTGACACTCTGAAAATTTCCTATTATAGATTTTACGTTTTTGATTTTTTAAGACATTCCTCGTACTGATTCTGAGTAAGATAACCTCGCTCCCAAAGTACAAGGAAGATTGATTTTTTTATTTCATTTTCAAATTCTTTACTGATATTTTTCTGCTCTGCATTTTCGTTTCGGCTTTCAAAGATGATTTTTGTTTTCACCTTAAACACCTCGGTAAAAACTATGCAGTTGCAGATTGTCTATATTCTTTCATCATCCTTTCTCTGTTGATTTGGTTAATGATTTTAATATAAGCATATTTTCACCTTTGTCATACATTTTTGTTCCGTACTTTTCGGCTTGAACACCGAACTTTAAGATATTGCGGAATACATTTAGTAATACTTTTTGAAAAAAGTAACACCTTTTATATTTTCCGAACGGCACTGCCGGACGGTGTATTTCGGCGCAATCGTGCTTGCACGGAATACGCCTTTATCCTGCTTAACTTCACACCCTGTAAATCATGGGCAGAATTTGAGTTTCTTCTTGGAAAAGCCGTTTTTCTCTCTGCCGTAAATTCGCCCAAATTTCGATTTTCGCTTGCAGTCGGGTACTTTATCCGTTCTTTCCTGAAATTCGGACAAACCGCCAAATCCTGCCCAACATCTGCCTCGTGGACGATTAGGACGATAAAAACGATAAATCAGACAGCTGTATTTTCATCGTACTTATCGTACCTAACGTACTCGCTGTCCGAATTATCATTTTCACAATCATACTTTACTTCAACCTTTCTGATGTTATTTTCCTTATACGACTTGAAGTAAACGTGATTGTCATTCAAGTCATACTTCCACTTGTTCATCATCCTTTTCAGAATACGAGCCGAAAGATTTTTGCCTGAAAAAGCATTGTATCGCTCAAGAAATTCTGCATTGCTTCCCTTGAAATATTTTTCTGCTTTCATCATCTCAATAAGCAAATTCATTTCATCAGGCAAAAGCATATTCGGATTTTCTGCGCTGTCTGCAGTCATTTTCCAAGTGCAATCCTCCTTTGAAAATGCAAGCTCAATTTCTCTGTCCTCAATATCTCTTCCCGTACAAAATAAGGTTGCGTTGCCTTGCGTGCGATTGCTCTTTTTCAAAACGAATAGAGCGTCAGCACAGCCTGCTATACCATTTGTACCTGAAATCTCATTGATTGGGTCAGAGTCGCCTTGCTTTCTTAAATGATGAACGAGCAGAATAGCAATCTTCAACTCATCAGCAAGTTTCTTGAGCTTCTGCACTTCCTGATAATCATTTGAATAGCTTGAATCCTTATTTGCAGAACGGATAAGCTGAAATGTATCAATGATAATCAAGACGGTATCAATATGCTCATAAACAAAAGTTCGAATCTGCTCTTCCAACTTTTCATCAAGTTTTGAACAATCCGTAACAAAATGAACATTACTCGGCACTTCATCAGCTATCGCTGTAAGCCTGTCCT
>JBJEOX010000224.1:0-2148 GCA_051880935.1 Ruminococcus sp. | reverse complement strand
AACCAATCCGATTTTTCCACTCGATTTGACAGCGGTGGCACACCGCCGATTTGCCTGCGGCGGCTCGCCGCTAAATTATCGTTTATATTACTGACAAAAACTAAAATACCGAACAGGAGATATAAATATGGAAAACAACAATAACTTTGAAAACGGTTTTTACGGCTCTGCTCCGCAGAAGCCCTTTACCGATAAAAGCTGTGACGCTCCCGTCAATCAGCAGACTTTTTCTGCAAGCGAGGGAGAGAGCGTTAATCAGTCCGAGCCGACTGCGGATGAAATGCCGAATGAACAGCCTGTGCAGAATACAAATCCTGTGCCCGAACAGGCTCAGAATATGAATTACAGCGCAGAGCCTTTTGTTGCCGAAAATCAGACTGCACCTGTGCAGAATAATTCCGAGGTACACAACGCACCGCAGGAAGCATATCAGCAGAATCCCGATTTTGCACCGCAAAGACCTGATTTTGCAAATGCTCAGTATAATGACTATTCACATCCGCATTATTCGGGCGGTGTGAACTACAATCAGAACGGAATGCCTGTTCAGCATAATTACGGTGCGCCAAGTGCAAATTACGGCGGATATAATCCTCAGGCTCAGTACAACCCGAATCCGCAAAATCAGTACAATACGAATTTTCAGAATAATCAGAATGTGCCGCCTCAGTACAATACGTATGCGCCTTATCCGCCTATGCCGCCAAGACCTCCGAAAAAGAAGGCAAATACGGGACTGGTTGTGATTATTATTGTGCTTTGCGTTCTGCTTTTCGGAAGCCTTGCGGGACTTTTCGTTTATATGTCGTCAAATAACAACAATAAGGACAGCAATAACAATAACAATCTTTACAGCTTTGACTCTACAACGCCGAATTACGGCTACAATATTCCGAGCACCCAGCCGACAACTGCTCCTGCTTCCGAGCACAAAGAGTCGGACTACAGCGACAAGGTTGACGAGAATTTCAAGGGACTTGCGCTTGAAAGCAAGCCGAAAGACGCTGATACAAACAAAGACTATACCGCAGAATATGCATTCAGCAAGGTGTCGGATTCCGTAGTCGGAATCGTCGGCTATACAGATGAAATTACTACCGTTGAAAAGTCTGCAACGCAGGGAAGCGGAATTATCATCACGTCCGACGGATATGTTGTTACAAACGCTCACGTTATCGGCAACAGCAAGACAGAATATCTTTTGCAGGTTGTTACCTCGGACGGCAAGACCTACAATGCAGGCGTTGTAGGCTACGACTCGAGAACTGATATTGCAGTGCTCAAAATGGACAACGCAAAAGACCTTAAAGCCGCAACCTTCGGCGACTCCGAGAAGATTGAACTTGGCGAGGATATTATTGCCGTAGGCAACCCGGGCGGACTTGATTATCAGAACTCAATTACAAAGGGAATTGTTTCGGCAGTTGACAGAAAACTGTCGGCTACAAGCCTTGTAAAATATATTCAGACCGACGCCGCAATCAACCCCGGAAACTCGGGCGGACCGATTGTGAACCTCTACGGTCAGGTTATCGGCATTGCAACGTCAAAAATTGTTTCCGAAAAGTACGAGGGAATGGGCTTTGCGATTCCGTCTGCCACGGCAAAGGATATTGTCGACACGCTTATGAAAAAGGGCTATGTCGAGGGCAGAGTAAAGATAGGAATTACGGGAAGTAACATCTCTTCAACTGCCGCTTCGGCTTACGGTATTCCTATGGGAATACTCGTTGACGAGATTTCAAAGGGCGGTCCGTGCGACGGTACGGAGCTTAAAACCGACGATATTATCACAGGCATTGACAATGACACGATTGAATCGTTCAGCGATATCTATGAGATACTTGAAACTCACAAGCCGGGTGATAAAATTGTAATTAAGTATTACAGAATGTCGGACAACTCGACAGGAGAAGTTGAAGTTACACTCGCCGAGGACAAGTGATTTTAATACGGAATTCGGAATGCGTAATTCGGAATTAACGGTCGGTCGATTGCCTCGACGCGCAAATCTCCGGATTCATATTTTCTCCATATAATGTAGGGAACAGTCTTGACTGTTCCGAAAAAGTCAGAATTTGGTAGTAAATCAGCGGGGCTGTAAAAAAACAGTCAAAAAAACAAGCCGGGATTCACTAAAAGGTGAGT
>JBJEOX010000223.1:0-11168 GCA_051880935.1 Ruminococcus sp. | reverse complement strand
GACCTAAAATGACTTTTATTTCCGTTTGAATACTCAATAACATCTTGTAGTAGTTGATTATCTATTTCATTTGTTCTATTACCTGAAGCATCAACTATATATCTATCGCTTCCGTTTTTATATATTCCACAAGTTTGAGAATCAATAAAAGTTACTTGATCTTCTTCTAAATTTAAATTTGTTTTTTTAGAATCTAGTTTTTCAAAAACATATAGATTTGTTTTAGCTCGACAAAACCCTTGAAATGCGTCCATAGGAATATTAGCAACACATATAGGTTTTAACCTATCTTTTACCCATTCACGAACATATTTATATGAAGGTGAGAAAAAATAGGTTTCAGGAAGAACAATACACATTTGACCGCCAGGACGCAAAAGATCACAACAACGGTTAAACATTGTAAGCCCCAACTCAATATCTTTACCGGGTTCAGCGTAATCAACAATACTAAGTCCTGATTTTTTTGCGTCCGAATATTTCACTTTTAAAGGTGACCCAAAAGGTGGGTTAGTAAATATTTTTGTAAAACGTCCATTTTTAAAAGAATTAGTTAATAGATGTTGATATTTACTTCCCCAAAGATATGTAAGCACACTATCTCCTCTGACGCAATGCGCTGAACCATCTCCCAATATTTGCATAATAGCTTTTGTAAGCTTTATTCCAATTGCATCTTTATCAATACCAAAAAGGCGCAATTGAGCCCACCTAGATATTTCTTGTTCTTTGTGAGGATATCTATCTTTTAATTCAATTAAACACTGAATCAAAAAGCCACCTGTTCCACACGCAGGATCAATAATAATATCGTCAAGGGTAACATCCATCAATTTCACTGCAGCTTGAATAACTTGTTTTGGCGTAAAGTATTGTCCTTCTTCTTGTTTTAATGTAGCACTTCTTAGAACTTGAAAAGCTATTGACACTGTATCCGCACTAACATCAATGAAATTGAACTTAGAAATTCTTTCTGCAACATTAAAGATTGTTGTATCATCAAAGCGAATTTCCTGATCTGTTTTTGACACAAAAATATCCGGATAAACTTCAATAAATGATTCAAATTTTTTCTTAATGTGTACAGATGTTCCCTCTGCAGTGGCAAAAGGTCGAAAATAAACTTCTTTGCTACTATCGATCTTGCCCTGTTTATCACTGTCTAGTTTTAACAAAATCAAGTTGCACAACTGATCTAACTGTTCTTCTCGTCTAGTAACATTGCCATCTTGTGCAACAACAGCATCTAAAAGATCAGAAAACTCTTTATACAGTGTATCTTTTGAAGGGATAACCAAATCAGAGAACGTCAGTTTTACAGCGTCTGACTCTATCTTTGTTCCAAACGATGGGACATCTTTAACTAACCCCTTTTTTGGGAAGTTTAATCCCTGTGCATTTTTATATACAAAAAGTGCCCTTGCTGATTCATCAGGGCTATTTGCCCATACACCTAGTTTTACGTGAGGCTCTAATGAAAGATATGTTTCCAATTGCTGCAAACCAACATCTATATCTGGTTGTTTGCATTCTATAATAAATAATATATGCCGATAATCGCCGCAAGTCTGTTCGCTCTCAAACACAGCTATATCAACGGGAAAATAATCAAACGAGTGTCCTCTCTCTTTTTGAAGCTTCGGAGGGTGTTTTGGGGATTTTCCACTCGTTCTTCCCAAAAATGATCTGTCCTAAATTCCATCCATTTTCAATTAAGCGTTCTACCAATGGACCAACTGTTAATCTTTGCTCAGATCCATCTTTTAACATTTTCAAAATATCACCGTTCATAAAAGCCTCCATTGATTACACTATTATCAATATTTCTTTTCAAGTTTTCGGTATTTATCTATATTTATTGTATCATCTCAAGAATAAAAAATCAATCTGTTATAGGATTTAAAACTACAATCTAAAAAGCGTGTAAGCAAATTAATCTCCTGCTTACACGCTCAATTTATTTTATCTCTTGTTCTTTTTCATCAAACAGCGGGCTGTCAAAGAATTGGCGAACGGTGATCTCTAAACCGTCACAAATCTTTTTGATGGAAACCACGCCCGGATTCTGGCTCTTTTGGTTGAGCATACTGTATATGGTTGACGGCGACACGCCTGAAATATTTGCAAGGGCATTTACAGCGATGTTTCTCTCGTGGCAAAGCTCTAGGATTCGCTGAGCCACGGCTTCTTTTGTTCTCATAGCCTTCTCCTTTGCGATTTATCGTAATTTAATTCTACAAAAATGTGCGATAAATCGTGCGGGATATATCGCAATTATGAAGATTATGTGCTATAATTTACGATATATCCCATAAAGGAGATTATTATGTTATCGGTATATATGGTTTGCTTCTTCGGTCATCGACAAATGGATGACTTTCAAGCAGTAGAACAGGCAGTTGAGAGCTTGATTGAAACTCTGCTCATAAACCACGAATTTGTGGAATTCCTTGTAGGTCGTGAAGGCGAGTTTGATCAGATCGTCAGCTCTGTCGTTCTGCGCTGTAAAAAACAAATGGATTCGGCTAACTGCGCTCTCACTTGGGTTATGCCTTACCTGAAAGCAGAATATGTAAACAATCAGGAAAACTATGACAGCTACTATGATTCCGTCGAGGTCTGCGATCAATCCGCTCACGCTCATCCGAAGTCGGCTATTCAAATCCGAAACAAAGAAATGGTTGATCGTTCTGATTTGTGCGTTTTTTATGTAACCCGAAAAAGCGGTGGCGCATATCAAACCCTCAGATATGCGGAAAGATCAGGAGCAAATATCATTAATCTATCTAAGTGATTTCAACTTTCCAGTTACAGTTATGCATTTCTGTATGAGGGAAATCGATTGCTTTGTTATCATATATGATAACACATCTATTCTCATATAAAAGTTACGTCGCATTTGACGTAACTTTTAGATTAAAATATTAATATCATCTTGATTATTCACAAATAACGTGATATACTAATGTTAAAGTAGCGTCAGTTACGACGCAAGTTTGAGGTAGACTATGATTAATCGAGATTTTTATTTGAATAGAATTATCCATAATATGTGGAATGGCGAAATCAAGGTAATAACAGGAATCCGCAGGTGCGGAAAGTCTGTTCTCCTTTTTGAATTGTTTTACAATTACCTAATCGAACAAGGAGCTTCCGAAAACGATATTATTAGGATCGAGCTGGATCAGAGAAGATATTATAAATACAGAAATCCTATTACGCTTTGCGAGTATGTTGAGGACTTGGTGAATGAGGATAAAAATAAAAAGCTATATCTTTTCATTGACGAAGTTCAAATGACTCAAAAGATTGTTGATGAGGAAAACGGCGGAATTGAAGTCACTATTTACGATATGCTCAACGAGCTTAAAGCGTACAAGAATCTTGACGTATATGTAACCGGCAGTAACTCAAAGGGACTTTCTGTCGATATAGCTACAGAATTCAGAGGTAGAGCAACTCAAATCCACATCTTTCCGTTATCCTTTGAGGAGTATTATTCTTATATCGGCGGAAATGCAAGAGAAGCGCTTGACCAGTATATGCTTTACGGCGGAATGCCGAGACTGCTCGCCTTTGATAACGAGGTCGATAAAAAGGAATACCTCATCTCATTATATCATGAATTGTATATCAAGGACATTGTTGAACGCAACGGGATTGAACGTGAGGATATTCTAAATGATATTTTAGATTTTCTGGCTTCACAAATAAGCTCTCTTACAAACCCAACTAATATTGCTAACTCAATTTCCAGCATCAAAAATGAGAAACTCAATTCATCACTGGTATCAAGATATGTAGAATATATAAAGGATTCCTATTTAATTTCAGAGGCAAAGAGATATGATATCAAAGGAAAGACCTATTTTAAGTATCCAAACAAGTATTACTACGCCGATCTCGGTTTAAGAAATGCCCGACTTAATTACAGGCAATTTGATCCCGGACATATAATGGAGAACATCATTTATAACGAGCTTATCAGCAGAGGGTATTCTGTCGATGTAGGCGTAGTAAGCGACCGAAGCAATTCGCAAAACACTCAAAAAGAAATAGATTTTGTAGTAAATAACGCCGACAAGAAAATCTATATTCAGTCTGCTTTAAGAATGGACACAGAAGAAAAGACAGCTTCGGAGCTATCGTCGCTTTTGCTTACAAGGGACTTCTTCAAGAAAATTATTATTCGTCTTGATATCCCTCATAGCTTTTATGATGACGACGGTATATTCCATTGCAGCCTGATTGATTTCCTTTTGAAAAAGGTTGAGTTGCTCTAACAATAATCAACAAAAGGTACGGAATCTCAAATTGATATCTACTGC
This sequence comes from Ruminococcus sp., assembly GCA_051880935.1. Classification (GTDB taxonomy): domain Bacteria; phylum Bacillota; class Clostridia; order Oscillospirales; family Acutalibacteraceae; genus Ruminococcoides. The sequence continues at coordinate 6,840 of JBJEOX010000223.1, read as the reverse complement.
TAAAAGCCGCATTTTTTCTTACTGTAAGCTCATTTTTATATGCAAAGGGAGGATTATGGGACACTGCTTTGTTGTATAATATAAGCAAGCTAAAATTGAATTGATAAAATGAACTGTTGATTGAAAATAGTTTTGTGTTTATCTTGAGATAACAACACCATCATCATTCATTACCTTAACAAAAATTGAATGGAGCTTAGTTATGATACCCAAAACCATTCACTGTAAAAAATGCGGTATGGAAATTGAGGTCGATACATATCGCAAGTTTATACTCTGTCCGTACTGCGAACACAAATTTGACTTTAAAGGCTTCAGATGTCGCAGAATCAACTGGAACAGCTCAATGTATTCAGGCGTAACAAAGTGGACAGATTGTCCTGTTTGCCGAAGTGAAAATATGTACCTCGGTGCGGAACAAAGAGCTTGGAAATGCCCTGACTGTGGTTTTATTATGAATGACTTAATGCTCAAAGTCGGCGTTCTGTGGTTTTGTGATGACTGTGAGACCTTTATGAATATACATGAAGGTTTTAACATCAACAGTGGAAAATGGGAATGCACTGTATGTGGGTACGAAAATGATGTTTCAAAAGGTAATATCATTTGAATTATGACAGAACAAAAGAATTGAAACTTATAATCTTTAGTGATAGAATTATTACAAAACAAGAATCGGAGGTTTTATTATGTTAGGACAGCAGGCTAAAAAGCTAATCATTGTTACAGGCGAAAAAGAAACGGCTTATGCGGAATTGCTTTCGTCTTTAATTTCATTAAAGGACGATAATGAAGATGGTGTTGTGGGAATAAAAGATGGCAGCGTTGAAGCTGTTGTATGGAGCGAGTCTGTATATAATGACAACAAGGCTCAGCTTGGCTCCAACACAAAGCTGATTTTTGTCGGAAAGAACAAGGCTTCCGAAGCTGTTATTTCAAGCATTCGCTTCAATAAAGATATGGAAAAATACGGCGTTAAGGTTGGTTCACTCAGCAACAAAGCTGTATTCTATGTTGAGCCAAATGAGTTAATGAACAATAAAGTTCTTTATGACGAATTTTATGAAAAATATATAGCGCTTACGAAGAAGTTTGATGACACAGTTGCCGATACCGAAGCAATAAAAAAAGCTGTCCTTACCGATGGCATTGATGTGGCTTTGGGCAAAGGCGCAAAAGCAGTCGGCGGCTTCTTTGGCGGCTTATTCGGAAAGAAAAGCGAAACTGTTAATAATGAAGAAAAGACCGAAGGGACAGATTTTTTTAACTTTGGCGCAAAGATTGAAGCAAACAATCTGATTCCCGATCAGATGTTTAGATATGCTGTTCTCAGTTATTATTTAGACAGTCTTGCAGACTTTATGGAGATTAAATAATGAGCATTGCGTTTGAACAAGGCGTAAAATATGTTGCTGATAATATAGGCGCAGCACTTGGCGGTCAAATGTCGCAATTATGGATAGATACCATTAACAGCCAAATTGAATCCGTTTCATCGAATATTATGACAAAGGTACAATCCACCAACCTTCCTGCGGACAAGCTGCAAGGTTTTGTGGCTGAAATATGGCATTCAGGTACATTCAGCGCTAATGCCGCTGTGCACCATTCAACTGCAAATGCTTCTGTGCCAGATGTAAACACTTTTGGTTCTGCTGATGTAAAAGTGGGCGACAATAGTGCCAGCCTTAAGTATTATAAAAATGCCGGCGGTTCTTATGCAGCACAATCCGAAACGCCTTATGAACGCTATCTACACTTAAAGGCTAATGCAGAAAAATCCGGCAAAAGTTATGAATCTCTTGATGAATTTCTGAAAAAAAGGAATATTGATAAGAAAGATATACATAAGTCAATGTATCAAGGTCAAGCGAAATTGATTCCTGCTAATCAGTTACTTGACGCTCAAAAACTCTTGGATCGGAAAATAGCGGTTGCTCAGGCTAACGGAAAACTTGACCAAGTGGCTCGATATCAAGAAGTGCGTGATACGCTAACGGATATTTTATCTGATCACAAAGGAAATAAATCTATCCCTTTAAGTAGAGAAGATGCACAGCGCTTAACGCAAGCCGCAAAAAAAGGTAAGCTTGATAAGGAGTTGTTGAGTGAGTGCGGATTGGATATCAATCAGTTAGTCACCACAAAAGATATTATGAGTGAGGCTTTTTCGGCAGGACTAAAAGCTGCTGTACTTTCTTTGGTAATCAGTATTGCCCCAACTATCTTAGATGGAATATCAATGTTGATAACAGAGGGCGAGATAGATCCAAGCGAATTTGCGGAAAAAGGTTATCAAGGCTTAAATGCTGCCGCAAAAGGATTCTTAAATGGTTCTATAACAGCTGCGCTCGTTGCGTGTTGTCATAGCGGAAAGCTTGGTGCAACTTTTATTAATGCAAATGCATCAGTAATTTCTACAGCAGTTGTCTTAATGATTGGAACCTTGGAAAGCGGAATTAAATTTGCCACGGGAAAAATCACCAAAGCTCAAATGGCTGACGAAATTGCACGGTTACATATTACAACTGCTTTCTCCGTCGGTGGCGGAATAGCTGCAAGCGTTTGGTTTTCTGAAATTCCTCCTCTTGCCGTTGCTGCATATATGTTAGGAAGCTTTATCGGCGGTGTGGTTGGTAACTTTGCGTACAATATAGGAAAAAGTCTATTTATGTCTTTCTGTGTAGAATCAGGCTGCACCTTTTTTGGTATCGTAGATCAGAACTATCAATTGCCTCAAGAGATATTGGATGAGATTGGCATTGATGTATTCGATTACGAAAAGTTTGACTACGAGGGCTTTCAATACGACAGCTTTCAATTTGATTCTTTCTCGCTCGATGTGTTTGAATATGATAAATTTGGAATTACCATCATTCGGCGAGGGGTAATCGGTGTTGGTAAAATAGGTTATCAGTATTGAGAGCAGGTTTTAGGAATTTGATATTAATGTGTCTAAGCAACACAGTATTGGATGTTGAGTGGAGTAACATATGAAAACAATGATTTTGAGACTCACTTCATTAGTTATTATATTTTCATTGCTTTTTTCTTCTATGCCTTTTTCTGTTTTCGCAGCCGAAGATATATACATCAAAGCTACCGAAGATGAAAGTAGTATAATTACTTTAGGTGAAGAAGGCGGATATTTAATCGGAAATCTTAAAACTACAAACAAACTTTATGCGGATAGGAAATTCAGTCTTCGAACCGGTCACGGTTTTGCAGCAGAAAATGGCAATAAACTATATGATAGCTTAAAAGGGATGAAAACAAGAGTGGTTGGCGATAATAATGTCAAAAATGGAGCTGACCGTATTGTATTTAATAAAAACGGAACTACCACACTGATACAGGACAAATACTATAGTACGCCTCAGAGATCTGTCAATGCTGCTTTTGATACTGATGGGATTTATAAGTATGTTGACGGCGATGGTTATCCAATGCAATTAGAGGTTCCCGCTGATCAGTATGAAACTTCTGTTACTTTACTGAAAGAAAAAATAAAAGAAGGAAAAGTTCAAAATGTCACTGATCCGGATGAAGCCGTAAATATCATCAGGAAAGGAAAGCTAACTTACAAACAAGTGGTAAACTTAACCAAAGCAGGCAACATCGATTCACTCAGATATGATGCAACGACAGGAGTGATTACTGCGTCCAGTGCAGCAGGCATATCGTTCGTATTGAATCTGGCTATTGCTACAATTAACGGAGAAGACTTATCTTCTGCATTAACCAATTCCTTAAAAGATAGTCTAAAAACCGGTGCTGTTGTTGGAGTAACACATATCCTTGTAAGTCAATTATCAAAAACGAGTATTAATAATTTGTATGTTCCTGCCGGCGAAGCTCTTTCAAAAGTGTTAGGTGAAAAAACATGTAAGGCTATTCTTGACAGTGTTGGGGTTGCAAGCTCAGGAAAAAATGTTCTTAGCAAAGCGGCAAAAATTCTATCTAGCGAAATTCATTTACAAGTTGTGTTGTTAGTGATTTTAACCATCCCTGATATTGTTGATCTTTTTCAAGGAAGAATTTCCTCGGAGCAGATGATTGCTAATCTTACAGTTACTGCATCAGGACTTGCTGGAGGCGCATTTGGAGCGTGGGGTGGAGCTGCTTTAGGCGGAGCCATTGGAAATGCTCCGGGTGCAGTAATCGGTGGCATTGTAGGCGGAACTCTTGGTGGCGCGGGACTTTCAATAGGAACACATTTGTTAATCGATAATTTCACCGAATCAGATGCAGAAAAAAATGTGTGCAATTATCCAAGAAGAATTTGAAAAATTATCTGCCGATTATATAGTGTCAAAAGATGAAGCAGATAGAATAGTTGGCGCTGTGCAAGCAAAACTGGATGGTGAAACAATAAAAGATATGTATGCCTCTGAAGATAAAAATCAATTTGCTAATGATTTGCTGAAGGAGGAATTTGAAAAAGAGGTTGCTAACCGTAAAATATCAGTTCCCACTGAAGCCGATTTACGCATACAGACAAAAGAAATACTAAAAAATGTCATTTTTATTCATTGACAGAGGAACCTCAGTATGAAAGAACTAATTGACGCATTAAAGAAAAATGGTTATTCCGGAGAAGAACTTCAAGAAAAAGAGATAAAAAGCGAAGGATTATCATTTACAAAACTTAGAGATAAATTATACGCATTGGGTGAAATAATATTTGAAGATCAGGTTAAACATATTTATATAGTGACTATTAAGCCCAATATATTGAGTAATACAGTTACGGTTGCAATTAAGTGGAAAACGAACAATCTATATTTTTGTGGTTACAGTAGCAAAGGTTTAATAAAAAACAATTCCGTTGAAAAATCTTTTGCTAAAATTGAAAGCACAGTACATAAAGATTCAAAACCTCAAAAGATATCATATAAAAAAGTGATTATAATATCGATTTGCAGTGTTGTTTTTTTAATTGGGACAATTATTACTATTCGTGCTATAACGATAAAATCTGCAACTGAGGATTATAATAATGCCGTAAAGGGTTTTAACCAAACTGTTGAAGAATATAACGAGATAGCAGTTAAAGGTGACTTGAAGGCAGTATCTGATCTTCCTGAATCGATGGAAACAATTGGTTTGCAAAGTACAGATTTGTTCTCAATACTCGGAGTCGTTTTTAGTAATAACAACAGAGAAAAAATAGAAAAAGATGCAGAGACTGTTCGAGAAATAACAAACGATAATGAAAATGCTATAGCGATAGTAAAACAGCTAATATGCCCTAAACAAGATTTTGTTCAGCAAAAGCTCAAATCAATTGATGCTATTAAAGATATTGAGGCGGTTACAGAAGAGAATAATCCTGATGGAATGCTCAACAAAGATGGCGGTTATTATGGTTGTCTATACTTTACAACAATATTAATTGATGAAAACTCAATCCCCGGCAAGAGTATTGTTGATAAAGGAACAGATGCAGGAGGAGCAGTTGAACTATATAGTTCACTTGAGGATGCAAAAAAGAGATGTGAATATCTTGCCTCTTTTGATGGGACTATTTTGACAACGGGTTCATATGTATTAATTGGTACAATGGTGATTAGAACATCATTTAAGTTGGATGATAATGAACAATACCAACTTACAGATAGTATTATAAAAGCAATGACAACAGTATAGTTATACAAACAAAAACCCGCTGCCTACGAAACAACACAGACAGCGGGTTGAATTATGTATATATCAATTCTGCATTAACAACCTCTCTTGCTCGTTGAGCGGCATTGTTCATTTTACGCACCCACAGCATTTGGTTTGTGGCTTTCAGCAGCTCTGTGCAGCCATCTTCCTTGGCAAAGATCTGTACAAGTTCATCGTACATCTTCTTAGCCTGTTCATCAATGTCGGCAAGATAATCATTGAGCTTACATTTTGTGAGTAGGTTGATGTAGCGAATTTTGTGATTCCTTTCGATATAGCGCAGGTGTTGCTTACCCCATAATCCGATTGGACGGCTATCATGTTCCGGTAGTTTGAGGTTTGGCAGCAAATAATCTCCTTGCATTGTGTATGTAATCTTCATTTTTAGACCTCCTTGACCTTGATTTTCTTCATTTTGACTCTTGTGAATTTGACAAGCAGCTCGTCAACGACATCAGTGTACTTCCCCTGAAAAATCAGACGGTTTCTTAGTTCAATCAGGCTACTGATAACTGCTCGATGTTCCTCGTTTGTCAAGTAAAGGTGATATTTATCCCTCATTGTTGACCTCCTTGAGAAAATCATCATAAGGCGTTGTATTATCTACAAAGGTGTCATATATAAACCTTGCGCCAAGTCTAAAGCCGACAATAAAACTGTCAAGCTCAGATTCACCTAAGACAATGCCTGATGCATTCACAAAAGAGAGGAAAGTTTTCTTGTCATCGCCCTTTAGCCTTTCGGTCAGTATTTCTTCTGAACTGGACATAATCGTCATTTGCTTCTGCAAATAGCTGTCTTTCTTGAAACCACGAGCCTGCGGATCAATATTGCCGTAGAATAGTTCTTCAATAATGTTTTTCATAGTAAAATCTCCGATTCTTAAATTGAAATCAGCGGACTTTCTTCTACCATTTTTATACCAATTATTATACCCAAGTGATTTTTCACTTGGTTTCAAAGCGTTATGCAGAGGTATATGATTTACAAGAATACGCAGTATTTATCGCACTTTGTAACATCGCATTAACTTGTGTAAGGAAATATAATTTCAAATATTCCCTTCGAGTCCTTCTGCCCCTGCCAAGCAAAAACGGGGCTGTAAAAAAACAGTTCAAAAACAAGCCGGGATTCACTAAAAGGTGAGTCCCGGTATATTTTTTTCTGAAT
>JBJEOX010000222.1:0-2156 GCA_051880935.1 Ruminococcus sp. | reverse complement strand
TCGAACCCTTGGTCCCTCGCGGGATCACTAGTTTTCAAGACTAGCTCCTTAAACCACTCGGACACCTCTCCGTGTTGAAATTATGTCGTTTCAGCAAGAATTATTCTATCATAACTAATTTATTTTGTCAAGAACAAATTTACAAAAAATATAAGAATTTATGATATAAATTTTAATCCCCGAAACCAACCGTTTTTCAACATTAAATATAACCTTTTTCAGAACATCAGATATTCCAGAAGCCAAGCAGAATTGCAAAGTAGTGGAACACACTTCCTGCAATTGTGAACAGATGCCAGACGGAGTGGAAGTATTTTACCTTTTTAATTGCGTAGAATACAATTCCCAACGTGTAGAAAGCTCCGCCAGTTATCAGAAAGATAAGCGAGATTTTCGGCATTGACGCAATAAGCGGCTTGATTGCAAAAATTATTACCCAGCCCATTGCAACGTAACAGAAGATTGACGGAATCCTCGCCTTTTCAAGGTTGACGGAATTCATCACAATTCCGAATATTGCCGCACCCCACACAACGCCGAACAGAATCCAACCGATAACTCCGTTAAGATAATACAGCGTAATCGGCGTGTACGTTCCTGCAATCAGCAGAAAAATCGTGTTGTGGTCCATTATCCTGAAAAAAGCCTTTGCTTTTTTGTTTGTGAATGAATGGTAAAGCGTTGACATTGTGTAAAGAATAATCAGCGAGGCTCCGTATATGCACGAGCTGACAATTCCCCAGGCGTTGGTGTGAATAACCGACGCTATAATCAGCACAACCGTTCCTGCAATTGAAAGAGCGGCGCCTACGCCGTGCGAAACCGAGTTAAAAATTTCCTCGCCGAGCGTGTATTTTCGTTTTTCAGACATTTATTATCTTTGCCTCCATAGTTTATGTTACAATATAATTATACATTTTATATTACTTTCTTCAAGCCACTTCGTAATGCAAATTACAAAATCAAACGCCCCTGTTATTGAATTTTGGCATAACAAAAAACATTGCAATACTCATAATTGAATGGTAAAATAATCCCGAAAGGGTGTGCGCTATGAGTATTGTTGTCAGAGCTTATCGAAACGAAGATGTTTTGCAGATGAACCGTGTTTGGAACGAGGTAGTTGAAGAAGGCGCTGCGTTTCCGCAGACGGAGATTCTTGATAAAACAGGCGGCGAAAATTTTTTTGCATCGCAGAGCTACTGCGGAGTTGCAGAAGACACAGAAAGCGGTGAAATTGTCGGCTTGTATATTCTGCACCCCAACAACGTCGGCAGATGCGGTCATATTTCAAACGCAAGCTATGCTGTCAGCTCATCGTCAAGGGGCAAGGGAATAGGCGAAATGCTTGTCAGGGACTGCCTTGTGCAGGCGAAAAACTGCGGCTTTAAGATTTTGCAGTTCAACGCAGTTGTAAAGACCAACACTGCGGCACGTCATCTTTATGAAAAGCTCGGTTTTGTTCAGCTCGGAACAATTCCTCAGGGCTTTCTTATGAAAGACGGAAGCTATGAGGACATCTGTCCGTATTATCATATGATTTAAGGAGAAAATATTATGATTATTGATTTTAACAATGAAAAAGCGGAATTGTTTCCTAATTTCAAAGGCGGAGAAAAAGCGCTTGCCGCCAAAATGCACTTTGACGGAGTTAACAGAATTCTGCACGGTGTGCTTGAAAGCGGAGCGACAATCGGACTTCACACCCACGAAACAAACAGTGAGATTATCTACTTTTTAAGCGGCAAGGGCAAGGTGCTTTATGACGGAGAATACGAAACCGTTGAGCATGGAATGTGCCACTACTGCCCGAAAGGCCACTCACACAGCCTTATCAACGACAGCGACAGCGACCTTGTGTTCTTTGCTGTTGTTCCCGAGCAGTAAGTCTTGGAAAATAACACCTGTATTTCCATAAAAATCTATTGAAAATCTTTTGACAATATGATATACTTCTGTTCCGGAAAAACGGAGGTGTATATAAATGAAAAAGTTTGTTCCGTATGAAAAGCTCTCAAAATCAAAAAAGCGTGAGCTTGACAGAAAAAAGCGAGTGACGTGGGGAAACGTAAATCCCGTCACAAGAAAAGCTGAAAGCAAAAAGCTCTACAAAAGAAAGTCCCGAAACTTTACTGATTACTCAGACGGTTTCGGGA
>JBJEOX010000221.1:0-2160 GCA_051880935.1 Ruminococcus sp. | reverse complement strand
CGGAAAGAAGTCCCATAAGGTGGAGAGCAGTGCCGTTTTCAAGAGCCTTGTCCATTGCCGAAACAATAGCCTCGTTGTCCTTGAGCTTGTCCTCGTTTATAGTCTTTGTGATTCTTGTAAGCTCCTGATAAACGATTCTGCCTGCGCCGATGTTGGTGTGGCCAACCTCGGAGTTACCCATCTGACCGTCGGGAAGACCAACGTCCATACCCGATGCGCCAATCTGAGTAAGGGGATTTTCGGCGAAAAGCTTATCTATATTCGGTTTCTTTGCAGCCTTGATAGCGTTGCCGCTTTCGGGCGCAATTCCGAAACCGTCAAGAATCATAAGAATCAAAGGTTTTTTCATAAAGCAAAATCCTTTCGTGTGCGCTAAAAATTACTTGCTTGCAGCTTTAACGATTGCGGCAAACTTCTCTGCAACGAGTGATGCACCGCCGATAAGACCGCCGTCAACGTTTGTCTTTGAAAGAAGCTCGTCAGCGTTGCCGTCGTTCATTGAACCGCCGTACTGAATTGTAACAGCCTGAGCAACCTCTTCGCTGTAAAGCTTTGCAAGTGTAGCACGGATAAATGCGCAAACCTCTTCAGCCTGCTCAGCTGTAGCGGTCTTGCCTGTGCCGATAGCCCATACAGGCTCGTAAGCGATAACTGTTTTCTTAACGTCCTCTGCCGATACGTCAAAGAGGTCAAGCTTAATCTGTCTTGCAATAACTTCCTCTGTGATGTCGCACTCACGCTCCCAGAGAAGCTCGCCAACGCAAACGATAGGCTTTAAGCCTGCTGCAAGAGCAGCCTTTGTTCTCTTGTTAACGGTTTCGTCTGTTTCGCCGAAGTACTGTCTTCTTTCAGAGTGACCGAGAACTACATATTCAACGCCCATTTCTTTGAGCATACCTGTTGAGATTTCGCCTGTGAAAGCGCCGCTTTCTGCCCAGTGGCAGTTTTCTGCACCGATTTTTACGTTTGTACCCTCTGTAACCTCAAGAGCAACGCTTAAATCAACGTAGGGAACGCAAGCGATAACTTCGCAGTCAGCGTCCTTGACAGCAGGAATGATTGCTGTGAGAAGCTCTTTTGCCTCCGAAGGAGTTTTGTTCATTTTCCAGTTTCCGGCAATAATTGCCTTTCTCTTTGTCTTATCCATTTCTATTCAACCTTTCATTTACTATTATCACAAAGTATAAAATTTTATCATTGTAGGGAACGACACAGGGGTCGTTCCCTACAATATTAAGTTGCTGTTTAATAAAATAAAAATATAGATTATATGGGCGAGAGTTCCCGCCCATAATTTAAATTGTTTTAATTATTTGTCAGCGATTACTGCAATACCGGGAAGAGTCTTACCCTCGAGGTATTCAAGAGATGCGCCGCCGCCTGTTGAGATGTGGCTCATCTTGTCAGCAAAGCCGAGCTGAATAACAGCAGCTGCGCTGTCGCCGCCGCCGATGATTGTTGTAGCGTCAGTATCAGCAAGAGCCTTTGCTACAGCAATTGTACCCTTTGCAAGTGTGGGGTTCTCAAATACGCCCATAGGACCGTTCCAAACAACAGTCTTAGCGCTCTTAACAGCCTCAGCAAAGAGTTCCTGAGTCTTTGTGCCGATGTCAAGACCTTCCATATCAGCAGGAATGCTGTCAGCGTCAACAATCTGAACGTCGATAGGTCCGTCGATAGGATTGGGGAAGCCTGCGGCAATTGTTGTATCGATAGGGAGAAGGAGCTTCTTGCCGAGCTTTTCAGCCTTTTCCATCATTTCCTTGCAGTAATCAAGCTTTGAGTCGTCAACGAGTGAAAGACCAACCTCTTTGCCCTGTGCCTTAAGGAATGTATAAGCCATACCGCCGCCGATGATGAGTGTGTCGCACTTCTCAAGGAGATTTGAGATAACATTGAGCTTGTCAGCAACCTTTGCGCCGCCGAGAATTGCAACGAACGGACGAACAGGAGTTTCAACAGCGTTGCCGAGGTAGTCAATTTCCTTCTGCATAAGATAGCCTACTGCTGTATCCTTGATGTGGTCAGTAACGCCTGCTGTTGAGCAGTGAGCACGGTGAGCTGAGCCGAAAGCGTCCATTACAAATACTTCTGCAAGAGAAGCGAGTTCTTCTGAGAACGGCTCAAGATTCTTTGTTTCTTCTTTTCTGAAACGAGTGT
>JBJEOX010000220.1:0-2171 GCA_051880935.1 Ruminococcus sp. | reverse complement strand
ACTGGGATTTTATTGAGAGTCTCGGATTTACTGAATACTGCAATTCTTCACACGAAGACCCGATTGAGTGGGTTAAGAAGATGACAAACGGTGTTGGAGCTGATATTGCTATTGAGGCTGTAGGAGTTCCTGTTACTGCCTGCAATTGTCTTGAATCTGTTGCTTCGGGCGGTAAGGTTATTTTTGTAGGCAATCCGCATGGTGACTTCACTTTCCCGCAGAATACCTACTGGCAGATTCTGAGAAAACAGCTCACTATTCACGGCACCTGGAATTCAAGCTACAGCGATACTCACAAGAGCGACTGGAATCTTGTTGTTGACGCTCTGGCTTCGGGAAAAATTAACGCAGAAAAGCTTATCACTCATACATTTGACCTTGAAACAATGGATAAAGGTCTTGATATTATGAAGAATAATACTGAATTTTTCGCTAAAATTATGGTAGTTAACAAGGATTAAGAGGTGATATTATGAGAGGAATGCTTTCTCCGTCGCTGATGTGCGCAGATGTCCTGAACCTTCAGTCTGAAATTGAAGCTCTTGACAAACTGGGCGTTGATTATATTCATCTTGATTTTATGGACGGTAAATTTGTTCCGAACATCACTCTTGACGCTTCTCTGATAAGAGCCGTAAAGTCCGTCCTAAAAAATATGAAAAGGGATATTCATATTATGGCTTATGAGCCGCAGCAGTATTTTGACATAATGGACATAGGTGAGGGTGATATTGTTGCCGTTCATCTTGAAGCCTGCGAGAATGTTCGTGACGTTTTGAGTATTATACGCAGTCGTGGAGCAAATCCGTTCCTTGCAATCAGTCCCGATACCAAGGCGGAAGTCCTCAATGATTATCTTGATGATATTGACGGCGTGCTTGTAATGACTGTATATCCGGGCTTTGCCGGACAGCCTATTGTCGAGGGAAGCTTTGATAAAATCTCTAAGGTAAAAGATATTATCGACAACAGCGGCAAGGATATTATTCTTGAGGTTGACGGACACGTAAGCTGGGATTTATGTCATAAAATGCGTGAATGTGGTGCAGATTTGTTTGTTGCAGGTTCTTCATCTGTATATTCAAAGGGTATGAATATTGACGAAGCCGTAAATAAAATGATGGAATTAATTAAATAAATTTGGGGTGTACTTGTTGGAATATAAAATAGAGGTTAAGGAATTGTTAATACAGGACCGTAAAATGGTTCTCACAATTATGGGCGAAATAGCTGACGAAACTATTAACTCTCATTTTTTATCTAAACCAAAAATTGTTTTACATTTTTTTAATGAACAGGAGGACAGACGTATTCCGTTTGTCCTTTCTAATGTAACTTATGTTGACGGAAAGTGCTTCTTTTCGGGTAAATATACCTATCGTCTTGATTTGCTTTTCTGGAAAACGAGAAATTCATATCTGCCTTTTGATATGTATCTTAATTTCGGATTTGCTGATTTTTACGAGGAAAAAATCAATGTTGATTTAACACCTGAGGTATTTGAAACCGATGACAAATGTTACGGATATACCTTGGAGGGCAATCGTTTCAGTTTTTTACCGAATAAAAAGAAAATTCACCACACTCCTGTAAGCAGATTTTGTGTGAATTTTGTTAATTTTCTGATAAAGATTGTACAGTTTATCTTTGCAACTGCAATGTTGCCGATATTTGTAATTGACGGTATCCTGCGACTGACCGATATTAAGCGTTTCCCTGCAAGATTTAACGATGAAAGTCAGTTAAAATGCTTTGTCGCATTTGTTTTCTGGCGCTTTTCGCAGGTTGCAACGCTTAAAATAGCATTGTGGACGGTTAAGAGATTTATTTTCAAAACCTGCTATAATTTCTATAAGCTGAAAAAAGTTCAGAACAATAAAATTACGTTTATCTCATTAAGGCGTGATGATATTTCAGGCAACTTTGCTTTTGTGTACAATAAAATCAAAGATGACAAGAACCTTAAAATTGATTTTATCCTCAACGAGCATACAATTGCAGAAATGTCGTTTAAGGAGATAAGAACATTTACTAAAGCCTGCGCAACAAGCAAGGTGGTTATTCTCGATGAGTTTACTCCGCAGATTCACTATATTCATTTAAGACCGCAGACAAAGCTTATTCAGCTTTGGCACGCCTGCGGTGCGTTTAAAACCTTTGGCTTTACAAGA
>JBJEOX010000219.1:0-11332 GCA_051880935.1 Ruminococcus sp. | reverse complement strand
CGAGCTTCTGATTTTCCTTTATCGGAGCTGTTACGCTTTCGGGCAAATCAATCGTCGTTTTTATTTCAACATTACTGCCCTTATCTACAACGACTTTAGAAGAAGTATCGCAGTTTAATTTGACGGTATTTTCCATGCCGCTGTCAACCTTGAGTTCAAGCGGCATATCGTCAGGCAATTTTAATTCTATTACTGAAATATTAGCAAAGCCGTAATCAAGCAGTGCCGCTGCATCGGAGAATCTCTCCTTGCCTGTTTTACAGCCGAGAACTACTGCAACAAGCGACACATCTCCCCTCGTTGCAGACGCTGACATACAACAGCCTGCATCATTTGTTGTGCCTGTTTTGAGTCCCGTTATGCCGTTGTAAGTTTTTAAAAGCTTATTTGTGTTTACAATCTGTGTTTTGCCGTCTCTTAAATTGTCAAGCCAGATTGACGTGTAATCAAAAATCTTTTCGTGCTTCATAAGCTCACGTGACATAATTGCTACGTCGTATGCAGACGTTACGTGTCCGTCCTCGTCAAGTCCGTTGCAGTTTTTGAACACCGTATCATTCATTTTAAGCTCTTTTGCCCTCTTGTTCATCTGCTCGACAAACGCATCCTCACTGCCGCTTATGTGCTCGGCAAGTGCAACAGCCGCATCGTTTGCGGAAGCCACTACAGTTGCTTTTATCATATCGTCGGCACTCATTGTTTCGCCTGTTTCAAGCCAGATGTCACTGCCGCCCATTGATGCGGCGTGCTCAGAAGTAGTTATAGTATCGTCAAGCGAAAGCTTTCCGCTGTCTATTGCTTCGAAAACAAGCAGCAAGGTCATAACCTTTGTGACAGAGGCACAGGGGCGCCGGTCGTGTGAATTTTTCTCAAAAAGAATTTTACCTGTTGACGCTTCCATAAGCAAAGCAGACGGCGCTGTTATGCTGTCGGCAGAAACTGCATTAACTTTAACAGGAAACACCACTGTCAGCATCAACGCAAAGCAAAGCGTGGTTGAGATAATTACCTTCTTAAACATAAAAAACACCTCGTTCAATAATATGAACAAGGTGTTATTTGTATGAATTATCCTATTATTTAAGGAAAGGAAGGCTGCGAACGATAGGAGCCTCAACAGACTTATTGAAGCATGTCTGGAAGAAGCAGATAATTGAAACAACCTCAAGGATAACAATGCATACCCAGCCGGCAATAGGAACAATGCAGGTCCAGCAAAGGAGAACCGAAATAAATCCTAACAGTACAGTTGTAATTGTGATTTTAAGAGCCTGCTTGATGTGGAATGAAAGATAGGGTGATTTTACCGAGCTTCTTGCAAGAAGAGCAACAATAACGCCTATGATACCCATTATGTAGCAAAGGATAGCAAAAATCTTGTTTTCGTGAACATCCTGCGGGTCAAATTCAGCAGTGTGGTCATAAACATTTACAACAGGTGCTACAGGCTGAGCATAAGTCTGCTGTGCATTAGTCTGATAAACGTTCTGCTGGGGCTGTGGATTAGGATTTTGGAACGAAGCGCCGCAGTTTGTGCAGAACATTGCGTCATCAGCAAGCTGTGCATTACATTTTGGACAAGTTTTCATTTTTTATTAACCTCCGATAAAATAATTGTATGTCAGTAATAATTATATTACTTTACATATTAAATAATGACAGATAATCAGTCAATCAGGCACACTGCATGGGCAGAAATGCCCTCAAGTCTGCCAGTAAAGCCGAGCTTTTCTTCTGTTGTAGCCTTTACGCTGACAGCAGAAATATCAATATTGCAGGCTGAGGCAATATTTTCTCTCATTGAATAGATATAATCCTTAAGCTTTGGCTTTTGGGCAATCAGGGTTGAGTCAATATTGACAATTTTGCAGCCGTTATCACCAAGCACTCTGCAAACCTCTTTTAAAAGGAGTATGCTGTCTGCGCCCTTGTAGGCATCGTCTGTATCGGGAAAGAGCTTTCCTATATCACCGAGTGCCGCCGCTCCAAGCAGAGAATCCATAATTGCGTGAACAAGGACGTCTGCATCGGAATGACCGAGCAAGCCGAGTTCAAACGGAATTTCAACTCCGCCGAGGATAAGTTTTCTGTTTTCTGTTAATTTGTGAACGTCATATCCGTGACCGATTCGCATAGATTTCACCTTATTTTCTCGATTTTAAGATACTTTCGGCAATTACAACGTCAATTGGTGTGGTGAGCTTGATATTCTCTACACTGCCCTTTACAACCTCAACTTCACCGCCCATATTCTCAATAAGCGAGCAGTCGTCAGTAAAGTTTATCACATTGTCGCCTGCATTTTCAAGGGCAAATCTGTATAATTCACATTCAAAAACCTGCGGCGTCTGAACGGCACGGAGCTGAGAACGCAAGGGTGTGCTTTCAATCATATTGAATCCGTCTACGATTTTGATTGTGTCGGTTACAGAAGTTCCGAGCGTTGCCGCACCTGTTTCAAAAGCCGCCTCAACAACACGCTGAATTTCTTCAACTGTAATCAACGGACGTGCACCGTCGTGAATAGCGTAGTATTTTGCATTTTCATTTGCCGCCTCAACGCCGTTGCGGACACTCTCTGCACGTGACGCACCGCCGAGCACGAGGCTGCTTACCTTTGAAAAGCCGTTTTCGTCAACAATGGACCGGATTCGCTCTTCGTCCTGTTCACGGCAGACAACGATAATCTCCTTAATGAGATAGCAATTCTGAAAAGCTTTCAGGGTGTATTCAATTGCAGGGCGTGACAAAAGCGGAATAAACTGCTTGCTGTCGGCAATTCCCATTCTTACCGAACCGCCTGCCGCTACAATTATAGCAGAAACATAAGCTGACATAATGTACCCTCCGTTAAATTATTCAACTTAAACCTTATCAAAAGCCTGCTTTAAGTCGTCGATTAAATCATCGACATTTTCAAGTCCGACTGAAAGACGGATAAGGTCGGGTGCAACACCTGCTTCAATGAGCTGTTCCTCGGTCATCTGACGGTGAGTATGGCTTGCAGGATGAAGAAGACAGGTTTTTGCATCTGCAACGTGAGTTGCAATTGCGGCAAGCTTTAAGCTGTCCATAAACTTGATTGACTGCTCTCTTCCGCCCTTTAAGCCGAATGCGAGAACGCCGCACGAGCCGTTTGGAAGATATTTCTGAGCAAGGTCATAATACTTATCGCCTTCAAGGTTGGGATAGTCAACCCAAGCAACCTTGTCGTTTGATTTGAGGAACTTTGCGATTGTGAGCGCATTTTCGCAGTGGCGCTGCATTCTTACGTGAAGCGACTCAAGTCCGTTCATAAGATAAAAAGCATTCTGCGGTGACTGGATTGAGCCGAGGTCACGCATAAGCTGTGACGTAGCCTTTGTTATATAGCCGAGCTTTCCGAATTTTTCGGCGTAAACAATGCCGTGATATGAGTCGTCGGGAGTTGTAAGTCCGGGGTACTTGTCAGCGTGAGCAAGCCAATCAAAGTTGCCGCTGTCAACAATTGCACCTCCGACGCCGATTGCGTGACCGTCCATATATTTTGTAGTTGAGTGAGTTACAATATCAGCTCCCCATTTTATCGGCTGGCAGTTAATCGGAGTTGCAAAGGTATTGTCCACGATAAGCGGAACACCGTGAGAATGTGCAAGACGTGCGAATTTTTCAATATCGAGCACAGAAACCGTTGGGTTTGTTATAGTTTCACCGAAAACGGCTCTTGTGTTGGGCTTGAAAGCCTTTGCAAGCTCTTCTTCGGAAAGATTCTGGTCAACGAATGTGCACTCAATTCCCATTTTCTTCATTGTAACGCCGAGCAGATTGAATGTACCGCCGTAAATTGACGAGGAAGCCACAATGTGACTGCCTGCTTCGCAGATGTTGAACAGTGCAAAGAAGTTTGCAGCCTGTCCGCTTGATGTGAGCATTCCTGCAACGCCGCCCTCTAAATCTGCAATTTTTGCGGCTACGGCGTCATTTGTGGGATTCTGAAGTCTTGTGTAGAAATATCCGTTTGCTTCAAGGTCAAAAAGCTTGCCCATTTCATCGGATGTATCATATTTGAATGTTGTGCTCTGATAAACGGGAAGCTGTCTTGGCTCTCCGTTTTTGGGTTCGTAGCCTGAGTGCAGGCATTTAGTTTCAATTTTCATAATATACTAACTCCATTATTTAAAATCAAATTTATTTTCTTATGAGAAAAGACCTTTTATGAAACCTGTTATAAAGTCGGTTCCGTATATTACCAATGCAAAAATGATTATCAGAAAAGCGGCTGATACTATTCTGACTATCATACGCTTTTTAGAGTCCATTTGTTCAAATTCTTCCGTTTCAGCGTTATATTCGGAATTACTGTCAGGCTCTTCGATAATTTCCTCTTCGCCCTCTTTTATTGCGCCGATTCCGACACATACGTCGTATGCTTTTTCATAAGCGGCATATGGTACCACAATATCACGATAAGACATATCGTAGCCTGTTACAGCCTCGGCAGAAGTTGTATATTTCTGCGGAATACTGTCACAGGGGATTTTGCTGTCCTCCAGCGCAGTTGTTATTCTCTGAAGCTCAAAGCCGCCTGCGGAAATCAAATAAACAGGTGTATTTTCTTCGGTAATTTCATAAAGAGGCTTTTTGCAGGCAGTGCATAATTCCTCATTGTCATTGTGCAGATGTTTGCATTTTTTACAATATTTCATAATAAAGCCTTTCAATTGCCTTTCTTTAAACAAATTTATACTATACAGTATAATATTATCATAAAATCCTTGATGTATCAATACCCGAAATAATATTTATATAAATGTTTTAACTTATAAAAAAGGAAATGAAACTTATCTGCTATTGATTAATTCGGTATTTATGATAAAATAATATCGTTGCCACTCCCTATACCGGCAAAGGAGGGAGGGTTCTTCTTTGGATAATATATTCGTTTCATTTTTCCTTTCCGTTACGGCAAGCATAATCGCCTATTATGTTTGCAAATGGTTGGATGGAAAGAAGTAAATGGCAACCAACCTAAGGTTTAAGCCGCCTTACAAAAAACGGAATAGAAAAACCCGACGTTGGCACACGTCGGGTTTTTCGCTTGGCTGTCCTTTGGACTATTCGTTTCATTTTGCCTAAGCATATTATATCATATGCTCTCGGCTATTTCAAGTATATGCAGCTAAAAATTATTTATACTCAAACGCTCCCCCGATAAATCGGAGGAGCTTATTGTTAAAATATTAAACGGGGTGAACCATATTTTCTTTGTCGAGCTTGTCACCGTTGATGCCGACTTTAGCATTTCTTCTCTTTTCAAAGAAGTCAAGAGCAACCTTCGGGAACTGTGCGTATGAAAGAACGTCCTCAGGCTGTTCCATCCACTCGGAGATTTCACTTCTGAGCTTATCAAGCTCGGGCTCAAGCAAATCGGCAGGACGGCAGTTGATAACCTTTTTGTCGCCGATAATCTTCTTCCGGAATTCAGGGTCGATAGGCATAGGAGTTGTACCGTATTCGCCTGCTACAAGACCTTTGAACTCATTTGTGCACATTTTGTAGCGTTCGCCTGTGATTACGTTGAATACAGCCTGTGTGCCGACAATCTGCGATGTAGGAGTTACAAGAGGCGGATAACCGGAATCTTCTCTTACTCTCGGTACTTCCTCCAATACCTTGTCGAGGTCGTCCTCTCTGCCGGCCTGCTTAAGCTGTGAAAGAAGGTTTGAAAGCATACCGCCGGGAACCTGATAAATAAGCGCCTTTGCATCTGTTGCAAGCATCTTGGGGTCGAGGAGTCCCGATTCAATGTACTTTTCACGCAGAGTCATAAAGTAAGCACGGATTTCTGCAAGTGCT
The DNA here is from genome assembly GCA_051880935.1 of Ruminococcus sp. Taxonomy (GTDB): domain Bacteria; phylum Bacillota; class Clostridia; order Oscillospirales; family Acutalibacteraceae; genus Ruminococcoides. The sequence goes on along the minus strand of JBJEOX010000219.1, from coordinate 5,497 downwards.
TTAATGTCAAGACCTGTGTCATATTCAGTGCCCTGTAACGCGGCAACCATTGACTCTGTAGGAGCGTGTGATGTACCGAGTGCAAGGGGGCTGATTGCGGTGTCGATACCGTCTGCGCCTGCTTCAACGCCCTTTAAAAGACACATTGACGCAAGACCTGATGTATAGTGAGTGTGGAGCTGTAAGGGCATTTCGGGAAGTGCTTCCTTGATAGCCTTTACAAGACTTTCTGTCTTTGAAGGTGTAAGCAGAGCCGCCATATCCTTGATGCAGATTGAGTCAGCACCTGCGTCTGCAATTCTCTTAGCATACTCAACATAGTACTCGTCTGTAAAAACAGGACCTGTTGTGTAGCTGATTGCAACCTGAGCGTGACCGCCCTCTTTTTTGGCAGCCTTGATAGCTGTCTGCAAATTCTTGATATCGTTGAGAGCGTCAAAAATACGGATAATGTCGATACCGTTTGCTATTGAACGCTGAACAAGGTATTCAACGCAGTCGTCGGCATAGTGACGGTAGCCGAGCATATTCTGACCTCTGAAAAGCATCTGGAGCTTTGTGTTGGGACAATGGTCCTTGATTGTACGGAGTCTTTCCCAAGGGTCTTCATTCAGAAAACGAAGGCAAGCGTCATATGTTGCTCCGCCCCAGCATTCGAGTGAATAATAACCGATTTTGTCAAGCTTATCAAGAACGGGGAGCATTTCCTCTGTTGTCATTCTTGTAGCTATAAGTGACTGATGAGCGTCACGCAGGGCAGTTTCGGTGATTCTGATTTTCTTTGCCATTTTGGACATCCCTTTCGTCAGTTATTAATTAGTTAAGAGTTACTAAAACCTTACCTGAGTCAACAGACTCGCCCTTTGCAACGTCTACTGTAGCAACAGTACCGTCCTGAGGAGCCTTTACGGGAGTTTCCATTTTCATAGCTTCGATAAATACGAGGTCGTCGCCTGCCTTAACAGCCTGACCTGCGGAAACTACTACGTTTACAACAGTACCCGGCATAGGAGCCTTAACAACAACTGAGCCTGCTGCGCCGGCAGGAGCGGCGGGCTTTGCTGCGGGAGCAGGAGCTGCAGCGGGTGCTGCTGCGGGTGCTGCTGCAGGAGCGGAAGATGAGCCGAGTTCTTCAACCTGAACGTCATAAGCTGTGCCGTTTACTGTGATTCTTAAATTCTTCATTTTTATTTCCCCTTTATTTTAACAAGTTTATAAATCATTGATAATATCCGAGCACTGTGACATCGCTCGCTAAAATTAATATATCTTAAATAGTAGAATGTTTCTTTGAAAGTGTGGGAACACGCTTGCCTGAGAGCATATCGAGTGCAGAAATCAGAGTCTGGCGGAGCTGTCCTTCTTCAACGATTCCGTCAACGTAACCGTTCTGAGCAGCATTGAAGGCTGAGAGATTTTCCTCTGCAAACTTCTCCGCAGCAGCACTCTGCTGTTCAACGGGAACCTTCATTGTTTCGGGAGCCATAATGAAAGCTGCTGCCTCAACATTTACAGGTGAAATTACTGCCTCGGGAAGTGCGTAAACAACGTCTGCGTTAGCGCCTGTGCCTGCGAGTGCGATATAAGCCGAGCCGATAGCCTTGCCTGTTACAACGGAAATCTTTACTGTTGTAGCCTCTGCATAAGCGGAAGCAGCCTTTACTGCACACTTGATTGACTTAAAGCCCGAGCAGTTAACGAATGAAATTACGGGAAGTGAGAAGGCGTCGCAGAAACGAACGAACTTTGCGACCTTTGTAGTTGATTTGCAGTCGAGCATACCGCCCTTTGTTGCTACAATACCCACAACCTGTCCGCCAAGACGTGCAAGACGAACGTTTGCGTTTTCACCGTAGTTGTTGTAAAGCTTAACCTTGCTGTTGCCGTCGATTGTTCTGCTTACGATACAACCGCAACCGTCATCATTAGGAGCTTCTTCAAATGACTGAGGAGCCATATTGAGGTTATTGGAAGGAAGATAGAGCATAAGTTCTTTAGCCATTTCAATTGCTTCCTGAGTATCCTTTGCAATCATAGCGGCAATACCGTTTTCGGCATTGTATTCAGCGCTTGAATTTTCGCCGGTTACAGAGAGTGAAAGCTGTGCTTTTTCGCTCATAATAACAATATCTGCGCTTACTGCGTTGAGTGCAGATGTTCCGAGGCAGGTACCTAAAACAACTGAAATCTGCGGAACTACACCCGAAAGAGCAGCCGCACTGTTAAGAACCTCACCGCAGCCTGCTAAAAGCTCTGTACCCTGTGAAAGTCTGCCGCCGACGCTGTCGTAAAAGCCGACAACGGGAGCACCTGTTTTAAGCGCTAGGTCATAAAGCTTTTTAAGCTTTGCAGCCTGCGCCTTGCTCATTGCACCTCCGCAGATGTCGCTGTTCTGTGCAAATGCATAAACGGGCATACCCTCAACTGTTCCGAAGCCTGCAACAACCTCGGCAAAGCCCTCGCCTGATTTTGCAAACGCATCAATTTCACAAAAGCTTTCAGCGTCAAAAAACTCCGTGATTGTCTTGTAAGCGGAAGTTGAAGCAATTTCAGCCTTTGCCTGATTGATTTTTTCAATACTCATCTTAACATCCTCCAATACTATGTATTGAATACACGGTAACAGAATACCGCATACTAATTTTTCATTTTACATTATATCCTATCTTGAATAAAAGTACAAGAAAAAAGCTATGCATTTTTTCAAATTTGAACAGTTTATATATTTATTATAAGAAATAATAAAATATATTGTAAAATTGTAAGGTCAGTGTTTCATTAAAAACTAAAGAATTTTTCCGAAAAGGAAATAATCGTAAACATTAAATTGGTTTTCCGTTTACAATCGGGCTTGCAAGGAGCTTTTTAACCTCAAGCTCAGTGAGGTCACGCCAGTCGCCCTGCTTTAACATTCCCATTTTCACACAACCGATTTGCGTGCGTTTCAGCCTTGCAACTTCAAGTCCGACTGCTTCGCACATTCTGCGGATTTCACGGTTTTTGCCCTCGTGGAGCATCATCTCAAGAACGACTCTGCCCTGTTCCTTATGAAGAACGTGCACCCTTGCAGGCGCAGTCTTTTTGCCGTCAAGCTCAACGCCTGTTTCAAGCTTTATGAGCTGTTCCTCGTCAATTGACGGGCGCACAGTTACACGGTAGATTTTGTAAACGCCGTTTTTGGGGTGCATAACCTTGTTGGCAAAGTCGCCGTCGTTTGTCAGCACAAGCATACCCTCGGAATCCTTGTCGAGTCTGCCGATGGGATAAACCCTCTCGCCTACGTCCTTTACAAGCTCGGCAACGCATTTTCTGCCTCGGTCATCACTCATTGTGGTGATAAAGCCTCTGGGCTTGTTGAGCATAATATAGCGGTAGTGCGCCTTGGGCAAAACAAGCCTTTTGCCCTGTACAAAGACCTTGTCGGCGGCTGTTACCTTGTCGCCGAGAATAGCAGTTTTGCCGTTTATCTTGACGTGACCGCCCAGAATAAGCTCCTCTGCCTTTCTTCGTGAGGCAACTCCGCATTGTGATATGAACTTCTGAAGTCTTATAGGTTCGTTTTTAGCCATATGTAAACAAATCCTTTATCATTGTAAAAATATTTTTATTTTCCTTTTTGGAATCAACGCTGTCAACAGCAACTAATTTATTTTCTTCAATAATTTTGCCGTTCAGTGTATATTCAATCCTTCCGACATTGTTGCCCTGCTTAATCGGTGCATAGAGAAAGCTGTCAAGGTAAACCTTTCTTTCTATTTTATCCTTATCATCAGACGGAACGACAATTGAAACAGGCTTTTCGCCCGTTACGGTTATGTTGTCGCTTTCTCCCCCGACGCACGGAATATCGGCAAAAAACGAGGTATCGTCCGAAGTGTAGCAGGAATACTTTTCAAAGCCGTAGTTATAGAGAGAAATATGGTCATTCCAGTCATTTCTGTCATTCAGGGTAACGCAGATAAGCGTTAAGCCGTCCTTTTTTGCCGCTGAAACAAGGCACCTGCCTGCTGACATTGTGTAGCCTGTCTTGCCGCCTATGCAATATTCATATAAAGACAGCAAGCGGTTGTGATTTGAATAGGTTGTTTTCTTCGAGCTTGGCTCAATAAATTCAACCGTTGCACTTTTTTGTGACGTAAGCTTTGCAAAATCCTCGTTTTCGAGGGCGTATGACATAAGCAGAGCCATATCGTAGGCAGTCGAGTAGTGGTTATCGTCATCAAGACCGCTCGGCGTTACAAAGTGAGTGTTCTTCATTCCGATCTGACTTGCTCTTTTATTCATTTTATCGGCAAACTTTTCGGTGCTGCCCGAAATTGTCAGTGCTGCGGCGTTTGCCGCATCGTTGCCCGACGCCATCATCATTCCTGACGCAAGGTCTTTTAATGTTACAACGTCGCCGACCTTGAGGTACATTGAACTGCCCTCTGCAATCATCTTTTCGGTGAATTTTACTTTTTTATTCTGCGACGACGCCTCCTCAAGCGCAAGAAGTGAGGTCATAATCTTTGTTGTGCTGGCAGGCTTCATCTTTTTATTCTCATTTTTCGAGCTGATAATTTGTCCGTTATCGGCGCAGTAAAGCACATAGGCTTCTGCCGAAACATTTATTTCTGCCTTTTCTTCTGCCTTAACGGAAATTGAAAACGAAAACACAAAAAGTACCGACAGCACTGCTGAAACAATCCTTTTCATAAACACACCTCCTGCATATTTTTATGCCGAAGGAAGGTGCGTTATTACAGAAGCAATGGACAATGAACAATTAAAAATTAACAATTGCAACGGCGGCTTTCAGCCGCAATATAAATTATTTCGGGAATCAAAACTTTATATTCTCAGAGTCTGTCTGCTCGACCTTAATTGTTAATTATTTATTACAAATCGGTATCGTCCATAGTGATTTCCGAAAAATCATCATCAACCTTTGAATGCTTTTTCTTATCGTCCTTTTTGAAGATTTCCTTCACCTTGTCGATAACCTCGGGAATCATTCCAACAAGACGGTCGGGTGTGCCTTCAAACTTATCTACGGGAATCAGCTTTACATCGCCCTTGTAAACAGTCAGGAAAGCAACAGGCTGAATTGTTACGCCTGCGCCGCTGCCGCCGCCGAAACAGTCCTTGTTTTCCTTTTTTGTCGGAAGGTCAGAGCCGCCCGAAGCAAAGCCGTAGCTTACCTTTGATACGGGAATGATTAACGTGCCGTCGGGTGAAACAATAGGCTCTCCTACGATGGTGTTGACATCAATCATTTCCTTGATTTTATTCATTGTTGTGTCCATAAGGTTTCCAATCGGATGTTCCATAATCATTCTCCTTAAAAAATTATTTATTTACTTCGTAGGGAACAGTACGGCGGTGCCCAAACTCCCTCGTTCCCCTTATTAAGGGGTTGTTCTCTACTACGGTGTTAATTTTAAAATTTATCAAATTTGTTATGAAAATAACCACACTCGAATGTAGGGAACGGTCTTGACCGTTCCGAGTCGGTTAA
>JBJEOX010000218.1:0-2181 GCA_051880935.1 Ruminococcus sp. | reverse complement strand
AGATATTTCAAAGATTTTGACGGCGTTATGGAGCATATGCAGAAGCATAAAGCAGTATTGAAACCGAAGTTTGAAATTGTTCTCAGTGCACTTGATTCTGATCTCAAGCCTGTAGGAATAGGTGAGTGGACTAATCCTAACGGAGGTTATTTTGTCAGCATTGACGTTCTTCCGGGTACTGCTAAAAGAGTAGTTCAGCTTTGTAAAGAGGCAGGTGTTGTCCTGACAGGTGCAGGCGCAACATATCCTTACGGCAAAGACCCCGATGATAAAAACATTAGAATAGCTCCTACATTCCCGCCTAATGACGAGCTTAGAACCGCTATGGACGTATTCTGTATCTGCACAAAGCTTGCTGCTTGTGAAAAGCTGCTTGAAAAATAATATTTAAAAAGTTATTTTACGCAATTCAGGGATTAAATTTAACATGAAATCCGTTAAAATAGACTTTTAAAATATAAAATTTGTCAAATAAAAATATTTTTTTATTAAATATTTCTGTATCCATTGACATTTTTGGAAAAAAATTTTATAATAACTCTGTTACGTCTGTATTTATGCTTAGTAACAGAGTTATTTTTGTGCATACAATTCGGACAATTATATTACGGAGGTTTCAAAGGCATGAAAAGAGTTCCAAAGCCTATGTTCTTCATTGTAGCTTTGCTGATACTTGCCTTTTCGTTTACTGCGATTTTCGGAGTATCCTACTACACGGGCGACAACAAAAACACAGTATTAAAAGGCATCGGCGATATACGATGGGGAATTGACATCAGGGGCGGTGTTGAGGCAACATTTAAACCTGCCGACGATTATGACGCAACTGATGAGCAGTTAGAATCTGCTAAATCAATCATTGAACTTCGTATGATTTCGCAGGGCATTACAGATTATGAGCTGTATGCTGACAAGGGCAATGACAGAATTATTGTTCGTTTTCCGTGGAAATCAGACGAAAAAGAGCACGACGCTGTTGAAGCAATCAACGAGATTTCTTCAACTGCAAAGCTCACATTCCGTCCCGGCAAGGAGTATGCAAATACTGAAGTCGGTTCTGACGGCAGCTATGTGTACAAAACTCCGACAGGCGATACCGAAAACATACTTATGGATGGTTCTCAGGTTAAGTCTGCAAGGGCGAGCGTATATCAGAGTGACAAAGGTGAGTCACAATACGTAGTAAGCCTTGAATTTACCGACGAAGGTGCTAAAACTTTCGGCGAAATTACATCTCAGTATGTAAATGATACTATTTCAATCTGGATGGACGATATTATGCTTTCTGCTCCTACCGTTAATGCAGCAATTACTGACGGTAAGGCTCAGATTGAGGGCGATTTTACTGCTAAAGAAGCAACAGACCTTGCTAATAAAATCAATGCAGGCGCACTTCCTTTCCAGCTTGAAACAGTAAGCAACGGCAGTATCAGTGCTACACTCGGTGAAAATTCACTTACAGCAATGGCTTATGCCGGTGTTATTGCATTTATCATAATTGCTCTTATTATGATTGTTTTCTACCGTCTGCCCGGCTTTATTGCCGTTATTTCACTTCTCGGTCAGATGGGACTTACAATTGCAGCCGTTTCAGGCTTCTTTACAACAATTCCTTCCTTTACAATGACTCTTCCCGGTATTGCCGGTATGATATTGTCAATCGGTATGGGCGTTGACTGTAACGTAATTACCGCTGAACGTATCAAAGAAGAACTCAAGGCAGGAAGAACGCTTGACGGTGCTCTTGACAGAGGTACCAAAAACTCACTGTCTGCAATTATCGACGGTAATATGACAGTAATTATCGTTTCAGTAATTCTTATGCTTGTATTCGGTCCGTCAAATATTCTTTCGATTATTTTCGGCGAATCAACAACAGGTACAATTTATTCATTCGGTTACACACTTCTCGTCGGCGTTATCTCGAACTTTGTAATGGGTGTATTCCTTTCAAGAATAATGCTGAGAAGCGTTGCGGGCTTCAAATTCCTGCGCAAAAAATGGTTATTTGGAGGTGCTAAGAATGACAAATAATGTTCAGACAAAAGCAAATTCACAGATGACCGTTGAGCAGGTAAGTGAAAAATACAACGGCGGTAAAAAGATTATTGATTTTGTAGGTAAGAAAAAAATCTTTTTCGGAATTTCAATTGCAATAATCGTGCTCGGTATTATCTGCAA
>JBJEOX010000217.1:0-2184 GCA_051880935.1 Ruminococcus sp. | reverse complement strand
GTTAATGACGTTACAATTCTGCAAAAGTATATTGCAGGTTTAATTGATGTAATCTGATAAAACTTATAATGTAACCTGATTAAAAACTAAAATATCTTTTTGGCAGTTACGAAAAGGCTGAGTAAAAATAAATTCTTTTGTCATACAGTCACTTCTTTTATACGGTAATCGTATATTTCAATTAGTATTCAAAAAACAAAATGGTCGGACACCGAATCGGTGCACCGACCATTATTTTTGAAGTAATAAAATCAGTTGTTGATGAGCTTATCCTCGTCTGACCAGCTGTAGAGCTTTCTTACTTCCTTACCGATTGTCTCGGCAGGAGCTTCGGCAGCGAGCTTTCTCATTGCACGGAAGTGAGCCTGACCGCCTGCCTTTGACATATCAAGGAGGAAGTCCTTAGCAAATGTACCGTCCTGAATATCGGAAAGAACCTGCTTCATAGCCTTCTTTGTGTCCTCTGTGATAATCTTGGGACCTGTGATGTAGTCGCCGTACTCAGCAGTGTTGGAAATTGAATATCTCATACCTGCAAAGCCTGACTGATAGATAAGGTCAACGATGAGCTTCATCTCGTGAATGCACTCAAAGTAAGCGTTTCTGGGGTCGTAGCCTGCTTCGCAGAGTGTTTCAAAACCAGCCTGCATAAGTGCGCAAACACCGCCGCAGAGAACAGCCTGCTCACCGAAGAGGTCAGTTTCTGTTTCTGTTCTGAAGTTTGTTTCAAGAACACCTGCTCTTGCGCCGCCGATACCGAGAGCGTAAGCAAGTGCGAGATCTTTAGCCTTGCCTGTAGCGTCCTGATGAACAGCAACAAGACAGGGAACACCTTTGCCTGCCTGATATTCGCTTCTTACTGTGTGACCGGGACCCTTGGGAGCAACCATTGTAACGTCAACGTCAGCAGGAGGAACAATCTGCTCGAAGTGAATGTTGAAGCCGTGAGCGAACATAAGCATATTGCCTGCTTCGAGGTTAGGCTCGATGTCGTTCTTGTAAAGAGTTGCCTGCTTCTCGTCGTTGATAAGAATCATAATGATGTCAGCCTGTTTTGCAGCTTCGGCAGCTGTATATACTTTAAAGCCCTGTGCCTCAGCCTTTGCCCATGACTTACTTCCCTCGTAAAGACCGATAATTACGTTGCAGCCCGACTCCTTAAGGTTAAGAGCGTGAGCGTGACCCTGGCTGCCGTAACCGATGATTGCAATTGTCTTACCGTCGAGTAAAGAAAGGTTACAGTCTGACTGGTAATAGATTGGTGCTTTCATGTTTTCTTTGTAGTCTTTCATTTTAATGAATCCTCCTTACCGCAGATTGCGGCATAATAAATATGTATATGTTATGCTGTAAGATTAAACGGAAACCGAAGCTGTGCCCCTGTCAATGGCAACAGTACCTGTTCTTACAATCTCACGGATACCATAAGGCTTGAGTAGATCAATCAGTGTGTTAACACGGTTTGCACATTCGCAGTATTCAATCGTGACGCAGTTTGTGGCAACGTCAACGATTTTTGCCTGCATAATTTCAACCGTCTGAATAATCTCTGCACGCTTAGCGGCAGGACAATGTACCTTGATAAGCGTAAGCTCACGGCTGATGAAGTTGCCCTCGTCAAGACGCTTGACCTTGATTACGGGAATAAGCTTGTTGAGCTGTTTTTCAAGCTGTTCAACAACGTATTCGTCGCCGTTAGCAACTATGGTAATTCTCGAAACGCCGGGTGTGTTTGTTACGCCGACGGCGAGAGAATCAATGTTAAATCCTCTGCGGGAGAAAAGTCCCGAAATTTTTGAGAGAACGCCCGCCTGATTTTCAACAAGTATTGATAATGTATACTGCATTTTCTCACCTCATTAAATAGACGGAGTATCGGGATATACGTTGCAGACAAGGATAAACGGCTTGTCGGAATCAACGATTCCCTTGATGATGTTTTCAGCCTCTTCGTTGGAGCTTGCCTCGGCACAGTCAATTCCGTAGGCTTTTGCGATTGTAAGAAAATCGGGGTCGCCCTGTAGAATTGTTGCGCTGTGTCTGCCTTCGTAGTTCTTATCCTGAAGCTCACGCACCATTCCGAGTCTTGAATTCCTCATAATAATGATTTTTATGTTGAGGTTGTTGCCTGCAATTGTTGCAAGCTCATTCATACCCATCTGAAAGCTTCCGTCACCACATATT
>JBJEOX010000216.1:0-2195 GCA_051880935.1 Ruminococcus sp. | reverse complement strand
AAGCAGATATGAGCCGTTTTGCTTTCTTACCCAAAAGTTGTAGCAATACGTTCTGTCCATATGGTTTTGTGAAATTGATACGGAAGAAATCTGTTCATTCGGTCGTGATGGAGCTTTTGATTTTTCCGAGCAACCGCACAATGAAAATACCAGCGACATAAAACTCATTATGATTAATCCTTTTCTAATAAAACATTTCATAACAATAAAGTCAATTTATATCATTAAAGTCAAACACATCTCCGCACTGAGGACAGAATTTCGGAATATTAGTGTTATCCGTCGGAGTCCAGCCGCATTTGTCACAACGATACGTTCTTGCACCCGAAGAATATGCATTAGTCTGTGGTTGTACGCTTCCGCAATTCTGACAGAACTTGCCTGTATTCTGAGTGCCGCAGTTTGAGCAAACCCACATTCCGGCAGTCTGAACAGGCTGCTGATACTGCTGATTGAAATTCTGTTGTTGCTGATACGGTTGCTGATTAAAGTTCTGCTGTTGCTGATACGGTTGCTGACTGAAATTCTGCTGTCCCTGATACGGCTGTTGGTTGAAATTCTGCTGCCCCTGATACTGAGCGTTTTGCCGGTACTGCTGAGTGAACTGTCCGCCATAGAAATTTGGCATTAAAGCTCGTTTTAATTCATCAGCCTGGCGCTCGTAATCACGGTACAAATCGGTATATCTGCTGTCGGGACGCTGACCGAATTTTGAAAGCTCAAACCTGATTACAGAAAACCATGGTGAATTTACCGTAATTTCAACATTAAATTCATATTCGTACTTGTATCGAGGCGGATTGTAGCTTATTCTGTTACCCTGACTGTCGGTCTGCTTAATCTCGTCTTTGTCCTCTTTTATGTCGATATTACAACCCGTAACCTGTGAAAGCTCGATAATATCGGGATTTGATTCACGCCAGTTTGACGAGGACGTAACGATGAATTTACGAGAACTGTCGTCTATATAAACCTTCTTTTCAGTACCGATAATTCTGTTAGGATTAAAGAAAGCAAGCTGTCTTTTATTTTCCTCACGATAAGCAAGCTGTTGTTTTATCTCCTCAACGGTTGACGCTCTGCGTTCGCTGAAAAACGGCGAGAGCTTTTTTGCACAATTCTTGCAAAGATTGCCGTCCTCAAGCTTACGGTTGCCAAGCAGTCCGATTTTTTCTCCGCACACATCGCAGAATTTTTTATCAAATAATCCCATAAATATCCTCCTTAACGGAAATAAAAATATAAAAAATGTAATCTTCTACATCTATCATTATACCATTTTCTGTAAATTTGACATGAACCGAAAGATCTATATCGTGCAAATTTTGTGCAGAAAAGCGCAAAAATAGTCGAGTACCTCGACACGCAGTTCTGGCAGAAAGATTGATAATATCAAGCCTTCTTTGCCCGACCGTTTTCGTGCAATTTCCCAAGAAGCAAAAAATTGAGCATCTGTATAAGATACTCAATTAAAGTTTTATATTAAACACAACAAAAAGCGGCAAAGCCTAAGCTTTGCCGCCGTAATAAACTAAAAATCAGTTTGTGATTGTCTGCTCTGTTTCCTTGTCGAAGATGTGAAGCTTACTGAGGTCAAAAGCAACCTTGATGTTATCGCCGGGCTTTGCTGTTGATGTAGGCTCAACACGAGCTGTAACAGGAACACCGCCGATGTTAACATAAAGGTAAATCTCTGCACCCATAAGCTCAGTAACGTCAACGTTAGCGTCAAGGAGGCAATTTGACTTTGCAAGGAAGTCAGGCTCATCGTGAACGTGCTCGGGACGAATACCAAACATAACTTCTTTGCCAACATAAGCGTCAAGCTTACCGCCCTGTGCCTTCTGAGCAGGAACGGGAATCTTGTACTTATCAAAGTTAAGTGTATAGTTAGCGCCTTCCTTTGAAAGGGTAGCGTTGATGAAGTTCATCTGAGGTGAGCCGATAAATCCTGCAACGAACATATTGCAAGGCATATCATAGAGGTGCTGAGGAGTATCAACCTGCTGAATGAAGCCGTCCTTCATAACAACAATTCTTGTACCCATTGTCATAGCCTCTGTCTGGTCATGGGTTACATAGATGAATGTTGTGCCGAGACGCTGATAGAGCTTTGAAATCTCTGTACGCATCTGAGCACGGAGCTTTGCGTCGAGGTTTGAAAGCGGTTCGTCAAGAAGGAATACCTTAGGATT
>JBJEOX010000215.1:0-2206 GCA_051880935.1 Ruminococcus sp. | reverse complement strand
CTCGACGATCGCGCGGCGCTCGCCGATCAGTTTATTGAAAAGTGTGCTTTTGCCTACGTTCGGCAGACCTACTATACCTAATTTCATTTTAAACTCTCCTAAAATTAATTTTTAGCAATGACTTGCCTAATTTTCAATTATATTGTATTATGATAACATAACGTATAAAACTCATTATATCACATTTTATTTGTTTAAACAACAGGAAAGGCGATAATTATGGCTGAAAAAACAATTTCAAAGACGATAAAGGTTGAAGAAGAAAACCTCGCCTGTGCAATGGGCAGCGGAAGTCTTATGGTGCTTGCAACTCCTGCGGTTGTGGCTCTTATGGAAAATGCCGCCGCAGAGCTTGCGCAGAATGAGCTTGGTGATGAGGAGCTTACAACAGTAGGTACGGTGATTTCAATTGAGCACACAAGCCCTACTCCTCTTGCGGCAGAGGTGACGGCAAAAGCAATTCTCACAAAAGTTGACGGAAGAATGTTTTATTTTGACGTTGAGGCATATGATAAAAAAGGATTGATTGCAAAGGGTACTCACACAAGAGTAAGCGTAAAAGCTGAAAAATTTCAGGCAAAGGCGGACGGAAAATTCGATGAATAAGTATAAATATGTTCTTTTTGACCTCGACGGCACAATAAGCGAGAGTGCAGGAGGAATCAGAAAATCGCTTGAACACGCAATAACAGAACTCGGCAAGCCGCTTCCCGACCTTGACGACTATACATTATATATAGGACCTCCGCTGATTGATACATTCAGAAATGTATGTCATTTTTCGGAGGAGTATTGCATAAAGGGCATTGAGCTTTACCGCAGTTTTTACGATGAAAAAGGAAAGTATTTCAATAAGCTTTACGACGGTATAAAGGACGTTCTGGTTAAGCTTAAGGAGAACGGCGCAAGAATTGCAGTCTGCTCCTCAAAGTATGAAAAGTTTGCAGAGGAAATCGTAGAAATTCTCGGTGTTTCCGATTGCTTTGACGCAGTCTGCGGCTCAACTCTTGACGGCAGCCGCAAGGATAAAAAGGATTTGATTCCTTATGCCGTGAAATCGCTCGGCGGAGATTTTGATTCCGAAAAAGAAAATACCGTTATGCTCGGCGACACCTACTTTGATGCAAGGGGCGCAAGGCAGTGCGGTGTTGATTTCATTGGCGTTGAGTACGGCTACGGAAGTACTGAGGCTATGAGGGACGAGGGTGCAGAGGTGTTTGCAAAAACGCCTGCCGACCTTACGCCGCTTTTAATCGGCTGATACAATCATTAAAGCAAGTGCTTCGGCATACTTATTATATAGTATAAGTATGTTTCGGAGGTCTTGCTTTGTTTGTTTTAAATTTTAAAGTTGCTGATTCAAAAAAAGTCTTTGCTATTTTTGCCGTTGCATCTGTTGCTGTTGCAATAATCTGTATTATATGTATGATTTCGGTGCAGAACAGCCTGCCCGATACCGCAACCTGCGACGAGCTCGGCTGTTACTCGCTTAAATGCGATAAAGAAGATGAAGAGTGTACTTTTCTTGAACAGTTCGGCTTGTCGTCTTTAAAAATCATTGACAGTTGTAAAGTTACCATTCCGACTGAGTTTAACAAAACCTATGAGGAATACAATGAACTGCAAAAATCAATCGGACTTGACCTTGAAAAATTCAAAGGCAAATCGGCACAGAAGGTTACATATGAGCTGGATAACAGCAAAACAAAATTCGCCGTACTTCTTATTTATAAAGAAAAGGTAATCGGCGGACATCTTACAGACGGAGAGTACGGCAGTAAAAATCTGCCGCTTATTTGATATGGAAAGACTTGACAAAATACTTGTTTCACAGGGAATCGGAAGCCGCAAAGAGGTGCGTGAGCTGATAAAAAGGGGAGAAGTCTGCGTAAACGGTGAAGTAATCAGAAAAGCTGATTTCAAGACAGACGCCGAAAACAGCTCAATCACTGTAAAGGGACAGGCTGTAAATTACAGCAAAAATATCTATATAATGCTCAACAAGCCCGCAGGCGTTGTGTCGGCAACAAGTGACAATCACGACAAAACGGTTATTGATATTCTGCCCGAGGAGTATAAAAGAAAAGGACTTTTTCCCGCAGGCAGACTGGACAAGGACACCGAAGGACTGCTTATTATTACCGACGACGGTGATTTTGCTCACAAAATGTTGTCGCCTAAAAATCACGTTGAGAAAAAATACATT
>JBJEOX010000214.1:0-2210 GCA_051880935.1 Ruminococcus sp. | reverse complement strand
ACCAATGCCCAAAATAAGCACAAAAATCATTGTAGATACATCCGAGCTTGATTGTGCAATCGAAAAAATCAGAAAAGTTACGCAATAACCTTTATGAAATCGAAAAACTTATGCAAGATATATTTACTCAGAAATCTATATCTAAATGCGAGAATAAATGTGACAACTCATTAAAAAAATCACTATTCCTTGAAACTTTAGCGTGCGAAAAGCTTAGAGATAAAGCAAGATTCGAATATAAACGTTGTTTTAACTTTGACGGTTTTCCAAAAGTTGATGATGAACTTCTGAAAGAAAAGGAAGAAATTTACAAAAATAGAGAGGCTCAGTATTACGCATTGCGACAGTTCTTGGTAAGCAATGAGCTAATCGAAGAGTTCGAAAAATACAAGAAGTCAAAGGGAGCTTGAAATCTATGGAATCAATCATCAAAGGCGAGCCTAAAGAAATTGCCGACCTTGTAGCAGAAATACAAAGCCGACAGTCTGATGACTATATTGTTGAGGTCACCGAACAGGCATCGAACAAACTGGCTGAATCCATATCTTCAAAGGAACATCTGGGTTGGAGTTAATGAAAAGAGGATTATTTATGAATACAAAAAAGCTTGTACAAATCGGCGTGCAGTCTTTAAGAGGTCCGGACGGTAATTTTTTACCGAGTGAGCCTATATACAGAGAGATGACGGACGACGAGGCTAAAAAAGCCGCCGCCCGAGAAGAAAAAATGCTTGACGAAGGAGCATCCGACATCGCAAGAGCGATGAAAAGATATAATGAGCGTTTTTTTGGAGAGGAAGCGGAAGAATGAGCGAATTAACCGAGGCGCAGAAAAACAAAAGGTACAGGCAACTTAAGAAATACAAGGTTATCTGCAAGTTGCCGAGTGCCGAGCAGTATTGCAAAAAGCACGACGGCGCACCGTGTTGCTTTTTCTGCAAAGACAAGCAGACTTGCAAAGGTGCTTGTCAGAATGAACCTATAGGCTGTAACTACTCAGCCTGCAAGGATAAAAACGGAGGGATTAAAGTTGAGACAGCATTGCAAAGGCTGCGGTCACAGACGTCCATTGACAAATAATAATGTCTGTTGTCAGACTGTATGCCACTACCTGCTTGATACAGGCAAGGTCAGAGGCTGTCCGCCCGACGAATGTCCGCACTATACAACAGAAAAATGCCACGAGCTGGGCAAGTGGCAGACACTCGCAGAAAAGGAGGCTAATAATTATGGATGATATTAACAAAGCTCTCGAGGCAACAGCTGATTTTGCCTACAATGATTTACCCGAAAAGCTCGCCGAAATCTACAAATCAACAGGTATTTTCCCTGAGCTTACACTCGGGTTTTTAGTAGGACTGTTGGACGAAGAAGAACACCTCAACAGCATTATTGACACAGCAAACAAACTTACAAAAGGAGAATGAAAATGGATATTAAAGAAAGCGCAACTATAAACGCTGAAAATTTTACAACAGAACAGGTAACAGACTTTTTTGATGGAACGGCAAAAAGATACCGTGAAGCGTTGAAATTGTCACATATGCACAAAGGCACTCCAAACAGAAGAAACTCCTCGGGAATTATTATCTTGCAGAATAACGATGAAGTTGAGATATCTGCCTTTGGCTCAGAAATCACGTTAAATGACGTTATACTTAACGTTTTAATCTCAAGAGCGACAGAAGCAGATACTGACGATGTTGCCGCCTTACTGATGACATTTGCAGGAAAAATGCTTGAATCAGCACTTGAAATTGGAAATTTTACAGATAAAGCGTTATGTTTAGCAATCCTTTATGCGGCGAACGCTTTATCAAGAATCATCAGAAAAACTGGACTTATAGAGGATTTAGATGATGAATGCCCGACAGATTAAACGAGCGTGGGAAGAATTTTTGCCCGTTGTCGTCTGCAATCCGAACGAGCCGCCCGTTGAGTGCAGCTACATAAAGCAGATTATATACGACCGCACAGATAAAGGCAAAAAAAGAGTATCCTGCGTTTGCGTTGACAAAAACTGCCCTCACAGTACCGTACAAGCGAGGGCAAGAAATATCAAGTTAAAGGAAGATTTTGACAGTGGAAATTAAAATTATCACCGAAAAGGGCTTTACAAGGATTGAAATGCCGTCGGATATCTCAGAGCGTGAACTCTTGCTTGCTAAAAATATCCTTGACCGCACCTTGCAGGAATGGACGGAGAAACAG